>CAJCIF010000258.1 GCA_903970355.1 Actinomycetota bacterium | reverse complement strand
GGATACCAGCAGGGTGAACAAGATATAGACCAGGAACGACACGGTCGTAGCAGCGAATCTAATTCTCTTCACTTTCCAAATCCCTTCTCCGGTTTATTTGGACAAGCGGGACAATCCGCACAAGGTTCAAACGAATTTGCGAGAGCAGGGGAGTATATCGCTAACTTGGCCCGCCATTTTGCTGTCACCAATCCTGCCACGCACGATGCGAACGGCCTTGGAGAATGCTCCAAGGTGCCACGCAAGGTACTAAATGCCCTCGGCATTCCAATTGGAGGAATGTCCGGTGTAAATCAAGGTAAAGCCTTGGAAGATTGCGGCTTATTCGAACGCATACCAGCAAGTGAAGCAAGAGCTGGAGACTTCGGTTACCGACATTGGGCACACCGGGCCGGAGATCTTGGCGATTCCTTCGTTGTGACGGGGCGTGAAGGCGGCAATGTTGTCGCGGTAAACGGAGCGCAACGCAATGAATTCGTTGTAAGCAATAACGGCGGCTATTACAAAGATGCGATCTATTTGCGGCCGACTGCGGAATTCTTTAGACGCTACGGGCACCGCATCGCAGGCCTCGACCAGGAAAGAACATAAAAACAATGCCGGCAGCGGGTGGGAGATCCGCTGCCGACAATGATTTTTGCTTGGTGTCGTGTTAAGCGTTTGGAGTTGTTCTTGGATTGGCAGGAAACGTCACTACGTTATCCGGAGCCGAAATTGCGCTATATATATTCTGCCGTTCCAGCTCCAGGTATTGCCGCAGCAATTCCATTTGCTCTTCACCGGGCGTCATGCTCGCCAGTTTTGCTTTCAGAAAACTCTGGTGCTCACCAATGTTTATCGCGTTATTCAACTGACTCTCCTTTTTCGCTTGGCTAAAGCGAAGTCTTTTGGCTCGGGCAGGGTATCTGCAAGGTGTTGCAAAACACTTTCCAGACGATCTACTACGAGATTGATTTGCAGTTCGGAAATGGTTAAAGGTGGTTCGATGCGGATGGTGCGATTGGCGTTCATCGTCGCCGCCACAAGAACTCCTTTATGGAATAGATCGGTTTGAACGTTGCGGCGAATCTCTTCTGATTGGAATTCCAATCCAATAAGGAGTCCTTTACCGCGAACATCGGCAAGCAGATCCGGATATTTAGATACCAGTGCGTGAAGCTCACTCAGGAAATACTTGCCCATGCGTTTGGCGCGCTCAGGCAGTTTTTCATCGAGCAAAACTTCGATGCAGGCTGAAGCAGCACTGCAAGCGAGTGGGTTACCACCAAAAGTAGAATTATGGATGGTTGGATTTGGTTCAAGTACCTTCCAAATTTCCGGCGTGGACATAAAGCAGCCAATTGGCATGACTCCGCCACCCAGTGCTTTAGCCAAACAGAGAATGTCCGGTACAACAGCTTCGTGTTCACAAGCGAACATTTTGCCTGTTCTGCCCATTCCGGTTTGCACCTCATCTAGTATCAAAAGTACACCTTTCTTTTCGGTGATCTTTCGCACTTTTTTGAGGTAGTTGCGGGATGGAATGTTGATGCCGCCTTCACCCTGGATGGGTTCGAGAATGACAGCTGCTGTGTTTTTGGTGATTGCTTTTTCGATTGCTTTGGCATCACCAAAAGGCACGTGTACGAATCCGTTCAATAAAGGAGCGAAGGGTTTACGGAAAACTTCTCTGCCGGTTGCAGAGAGAGCTCCCATGCTTACTCCGTGATAGGAGTTCTTCGTTGAAACAATCTCTGTTTTGCCTGTATAAAGGCGCGCAAGCTTTATGGCACCTTCAACTGCTTCGGTTCCGCTATTGCAGAAGAAAACATATTTGAGATCGCCCGGAGCGATGGTAGCCAACTGTTTGGCCAGGTGTGCAGCCCACGGATTGAGGAGATCTTGACTGTGCAGGCAAACTTGGTCTAACTGTTCTTTAACCGCAGCAATTACACGTGGATGACGATGACCTACGTTGAATATGCCGTAACCGCCCAAACAATCCAAATAGCGCTTGCCATGGTTGTCGTAGGTGTAAACTCCGCCATCTTTAAATTCGACAGCACCTTCTGCTCCGCATAACTTTTGAGCATACGAATGATTGAGGTGTTCGACTGAATTTTGAAGAGCAGAAGCCGCTAATTCGGCGTATTTCAAAGCAGTATCGCTTGACGAACTTTTCTTGGGTTCAGCCAGGTCTGTTTTGTAGATTGACATAAAAAACTTTGTTGGCACAGAAGGTGTAAAACCCCGCCAACGACTCCCGGAATCGCATGATTCCTTTATCTTGATGTTAGTGATATTGATAAACGCTACTCGGTAGGGAAACCGGATGTGAAAGACGCTACGTGAACCTGGAATATTTGAGAGAAATTGCCATTAGAACACCCAGATTTCTAATATGAGACCGTCAAATGGTCACCACATTTAGTGCTTACTTTGGACCGCTTCATCACATGCCTTTACTGTAGCGCACTGCTTGTAATCGCCGCAATGTGCACTCTGTCCAAAAAACGAGTTGATAAATTCGCCATGGTGTCTAAGGGCACAAGCCGTGCCGGTTTTAAGCGTGGAGCTCACTTTTTTGGGCAGCAGTGTTAACTTACTCGTCGTGCAAGAAGCGAGAACGTACCTTCGTAAGTACGGCAAGTCTCCGCAGGACCGCTTTCGATTCTTAAAACGTCGCAACCTAGCTGTTTCAGGAGGACCTGGACTTCGGTTTCGTTGATTGGATAGGAGTAAAAGTTGAAAGTGCCTACCTGGTAACTGGACGCATTTCTCAAAAAGGACATTATCAGGTAACCGGAAGGTTTCAGAAGTTCGAGAAGCGTAGCCAATCGAGACTTGAGCTCGGTATAGTCTTTGGATATATGCTCGACACAGAAGTGAGATGACACGATGTCAAAGGTTCGTCGTTGTCCAGGAATGGAGGGGCTTTTCGTTAGGTCGCAAGGCACGAATTCGGTGAGCTTTTTGCGCAAGCACGTTTTCATCTCATCAATTGATTGAGCGTAGGCTTGACCCTCTAGCTCATGCGTATATTTGAGATGAATATCCCAGTTGAAGGCGCCAGGCTCGTCTTTTACCCACTTTTCCACCTCGTTGCGGTTACTCTCGAGGTATTCGGCAAAGGTTATGCTTTCGACTTTATTTCGGGCACTTATGAGTTGGTAGAGGGTGGGACCTCCGCCTACATCCACCATAGTCTTTTGGGGTTCAAGTGATTCAAATATTTCATGTAAGAATCGAGCTGAAAAGTCGGATTCTTGGTCGGAATCGCTCCAGTACTCATGTAGATACTCCATGGGACTGAAAAAACGATAATCGTCAATTACGTCTGCGGTGATGCCTGTATCAATTTGCCCAGCGGCGTTTACGTCTCCCACTTCGTACCTCAGCTTACCGAAGAACAAAATTTAGCATTTTTTTTGGTTTATTCACATGGAGTTTCATGTTCGTGAGAATCGCGCCTGCTCCCAGGTTGATTGTCGTTTGCTCGAAACAACGGCACAGGCACAGTTAAGAGTGCTTTAACCAGCTCTGGACAGTTCATGAAATCTGCCTAAGATTGCAGCCGTCTTTTGTCCTAAAAGTTAGTGATGAATTTTATAAGTTCTTTTTGTGGTACCAGTTACAACACATAGGCTGGAGCGAGTTTTTGAGCCATAATAGTGCCGATTGGAAAATTTTTGTCCTTGGTGAGAAATGAGAGCATTATCAGCGCTTCTGGCTGTTTGTTTGTCCGTAACAGCCGCAAATGCAAAGTCTGTAGA
>CAJCIF010000257.1 GCA_903970355.1 Actinomycetota bacterium | reverse complement strand
TCTCCGATGCCTGGAATAGCATGAGCCATTTTGGCTGTTAAAGCTTCAATGTCTGGTTGCCGATATTTCAAGCGATCAATTGTATTCAAGTTGAGATAAAGGTTCGGTGGCTCAAATGCTTCTATATAGTCATCTTTACTCAACCTGCCGGATATTGCCGCATTGAGTTGCGCTTTAACGGCAATCGGATCGATTCGGCCTGTATCGAGACCACGTTCACGCAGAAGCTCTGGAATTGGCGCCACACCATGATCAGCCGTAAAGACAATCAGGCAATTGCTAAGGCCAATTTTTTGATCGACAAATTGCAATAGGGCCGCAATGCTTTGATCGAGACGACAAACGGTGTCTTGCATCTCCTGGCTGTTCGGACCGAAATTGTTGCCAACCGCCTCTGTAGCTGAGAAATTTATGGAAATGAAGTCGGGATCCATGTGCATTCCGAGCGCTTCTTTTTCAATTGCTTCTTTGGCAAAGTCTGCCACCATTTGATTAGCCCAGGGAGTGCTCAAGAAAGTTTCATAGAACTTGTCGCCCGGTGCAGTAAGACCGCCGTTAATAACGTGCGGAAATTGTTTGCCGTCGCCGGCAAAGGCTTTCTCATGCGGATAGTCATCCCGAATAGAAGCGATGTACTGCGTCTCCGGCAAAAGGCGTTGCCAGGGCTTGCCGAAATAGCGGTCTGAATAATGTTGTTCGTTAAAAGATTTTGCCCAGGTTGGCAAATCATGTCCAAATTGAGAAGAAGTGACGAAGCAACCTGTGCGTGTATCCCACCAAAAGGCGCCGTTAGCTAGCTTTCCGGCCATTAGCAGTGCCGCTTTGTCGTTTAAGGCAACAGCGATCACTTTGCCGCGTCCGTTGGTAGCAAGTTTGATCTGGTCACCAATGGTAGTACCATTCAATTCATGGCTCGATCCGGCCGAACCATTGCTGCCGACAAGGGTTGGTCCTTCATCAGGGTTTACTGCACTAACTAGTTTATTTTTGCGGTGGTCATACCATTGGTCGGCGACGATGCCGTTTGCCCAGGGATAGGTGCCGGTGGCAATGATGGCTTGCCCGCTTGCTGTCTGGTTAGACGCTTGCTGGAACTGGCAGTTCGTAAAATTAGCGCCAGTGTCCATGAGATAGCGCAGACCGGTTGTTGGCAATTTATCTTGATAACGACTGAGGAAATCGTACGAAAAGAGATCTGCGATCAAAAACAGTACCAGCCTTGGTTTTTGCCCCGTCCCTTGCGCAAAAACAGCACTCGCGCCGGCCATTGTTTCAAAGATGAAAGTGGCCAAGATGATTAACGCAATCCGTCTTTGGGCGGATTGTCTAATTTGATTAACCCAAAACTTTAATTTCAACATGCAAGACCCTTCTCCCGCTTGTCGCCCCTGCTTGGCAAGAGCCAGCTCAAGCTGACCCAGCCGCGCTGATCCGCAACATTTCATTGCATTACCACGAGCCACATTCTACAGGCTTGCAGAAGAACTTTCCGCCTCTCTCTATCTCTTATTGTTTTCTTTACGTATTACCCTGAGATCGTCATTCACACTCTACAATCAAGTGGGGCGATTAGCATGCGAGGATAATTACACCAATGAACGAAAAAACGGAGCTTTTGAAGAAATATGTCCTAACTACAGTTGGGGCGACAACGAGCGTAGATCGGATCAAAACGGCATTGAATGACGCTGTCACCGATCTCGTAAAAGTAGGACAAGATCTACTCGACGAGCTGGAAACTAAAGGCAAAGATAAAGCCGATTCAGTACAAGAATTCTTGAAGAACTTTCAAACTGAAGCGAAACAAAAAACGAGCGACATTGAACAAAAGGTATCAACCCGCGTTCAAGAAGAAGTGAAGAAAGCGGCTAAAGATCTCGGTTTGGTTACGCGTGAAGAATTCGAAGAAGTGCTTGAACGGGTAGCTGAACTCGAAGAGCCAAACGGTTCCGGTGAAACTGCTGAAGGCGAAGGTGGCACCAAGCGCAGCCGTCGTGGCAAAAAGCACGCTCACGAACATAACTAGAAACGACATTAAAGAACTTGCAAAGGTAGGGGCGGTATTTGAATAGCGCTCTGACCTGCCCGGTTGCGCACCACAGAACCAACCGGAAAGTCCTTTAAGACCGGCAATGGCGTGCGCAGTTGAAACTCACAAGAAAGTCCGGGCGAGACACCAATTGCCTGACCTTGTTGTTTGCACCAACCTTCATCCTGAGAGCGAATCGGTTGAGCTAAATTGCCCTCCAGCCTTGAAGCAGCCAGATCGCGAATTACAACAGACCATGAAATATCGGGATTGGCACCCGTTGTTAAAGCATTTGGGCAGTAGTAAAACATCTGCCCTTTAGGAATTCCGACGTTAAAAGAAGGGAAACCGACAAAAAGCTTTGGCCTGGCATTGCCCCTTAGAGCCATGCTTTGCGAGTCGTAAACGACAATGGTGGGATGCAGTTCTTGTGCCGGTGTCTGAGCAATGATGTTTTGTACGCTCGTCTTCAAATTGCTAAAAGCAGCATCGTGTGAGGCGAGAAGCTCGTCCACCTCTATACGAAAAGTCATGCCTCTATAGAGCCATGGCGAAGATAATAGGGCCGCTGGATTTTTCAACAAAGCGGTTGCCGCATCATCAAAATCAAACTCGGAAATTGGCTTGTGCTCCGGCACAAATACGTATTTCTGGCCGATCAAATACTTGTCGGGACTGCCCCGCAACAAGTACAAGCCATCGCGACAAAGGCTGAAGGCATTAGCACAAAGTGCATAAGTAAAATCAGCAGCCCTACCGGCGTTGCTGGCGGCAATGGCGGTAAGCTCACCGAGTTTTTCAACCTTAGCGACCGTTTTTTCGTTTTCTGAAATCGACTCTTGCAAATTATCGATCTTCGTTTGCAAACGCTCGAGGCGATTGGCT
>CAJCIF010000256.1 GCA_903970355.1 Actinomycetota bacterium | reverse complement strand
CAGCCCTTCTGGGCCTGACTCGTTACCTTGCTGGTTATTGGTCGTCTCACGGCATAAGAGTAAACGCCATATCACCAGGCGGTGTGTCGAATAATCAGCCGGAAGTTTTCACCAAGAGATTGGAGCAGCTCATTCCAATGGCAAGAATGGCGCACCAAAACGAATATCAAGGTGCCATTCTTTTTCTTTGTTCTGATGCTTCGTCCTATATGACCGGACACAACCTGATAATAGATGGAGGTCGCACTTGCCTTTAGGAATAGCTGAGGAAAACGAACTAAGCAGGCTCTCGCTTTTTTCGCTGGAAGGAAAAACTGTTGTATTAACGGGAGCGGGCGGCTTTCTTGGTAGAAACTTCGCTAACACACTGCTTTGCAATGGTGCGCGTTTGGTGGCAATCAGTCGTTCTGATCGCATCCATACTTGCGCGGATGAATGGTCATCGAAGTATGGAAAAGACAAGGTGCAGGTCTACCAGCTCGACATGTATGACACTAAAAAATTGGATGAGACCCTCACTCAAATTGCGGAATCAGAAAAATCAATTGATGCACTAATCAACAACGCTCATGAGCTAGGGCCCCAAACCGGATTCAACACCCCTGAAGGTTCACTGGAAAATGCCACCATGGAACAATGGCTGAAAAATTTCCAGGGCGGAGTTTATTGGGCGGCTCTGGCTACGCAAAAATTTGGGCCGGTTATGAAAAAACAAGCTCATGGCAGCATCGTAAATATCTCTACCATGTATGCCCTGGTAGCACCAAGGCCGCAGCTCTATGAAGGGACAACTTATATCAATCCACCCGGCTATTCTGCTTCCAAAGCGGCACTTCTCAGCTTTACACGCTATGTGGCTTCGTTTTGGGGGCGTTCCGGGATTCGGGCCAATGCTATTCTCCCAGGCCCTTTTTCCAATACCGAAGACACCGGTGGCGCTAATTTTGTGGCATCAAGAGGAGGTTTTATAGATCGCCTCAAGTCTTATACATGCCTTGGTAGGGTCGGGCGCCCAAACGAGTTGTCGGGTGCTCTCCTCTTTTTATGTTCGGATGCCTCAAGCTACGTAACAGGACAAGCAATCGTTGTGGATGGCGGCTGGACAGCAGTTTAGAATCTGGTGTCATCGAGATAGCTTTTGATAGTGCTACAGTACTTTGTTACTAGTTCCACAGGCAGATGTCGCAATGAGCAGTTTAGTCCGGGTCGCCGATTATGTATTTTCGTTTGTCGCCCAGCAAGGCGTAAAACACGTTTTTCTGGTAACGGGTGGAGGAGCGATGTTTTTGAACGATGCTCTCGTTCAAAACAAGGATCTAACATTCGTACCTAATCATCACGAACAGGCATGCACGATCGGAGCCGAAGCTTACTCCCGCATTAATGGACATCTGGGAGTGGCAATGGTGACAACAGGGCCAGGCAGCACAAATGCTATTACTGGGGTGGCTGGAGCTTGGATGGATTCAGTGCCGATGCTCGTCGTCTCAGGTCAGGTAAAGCGCGCCGACATGGTTGCAGATACTGGCGTTCGTCAAAAGGGACCACAGGAAATCGAAATCATATCAATTGTCAGTTCCATCACTAAATATGCGGTCACTGTGATGGAGCCGGAATCCATTCGCTACCACTTAGAAAAAGCAACGCACCTAGCCACAACCGGGCGTCGTGGTCCTGTTTGGATTGCCGTTCCGATTGATGTTCAAGCCGCCTTAATCGATCCCGACAATCTCGAAGGTTATACGCCTCCTGTCGAGGTTGCAAAACAACATGATCTCAAAAATGCCGCCGCCAATGTCTTGAAATTGATCAACGAATCTAAACGTCCAGTCATTCTGGCAGGACAAGGCGTGCATTCGGCTGGTGCCGATCAAGAATTTGCGCAATTGTATGAAACTCTCGGCATTCCGGTTGCCACCACCTGGAATGCGGTTGGACTAATTCCGTCAGCACACAAACTGAGCGTCGGTCGGCCAGGAGTGGTGGCTCAGCGACCACCCAACTTTGCCATCCAAAATAGTGACCTCCTCATTTCAATCGGAGCGCGATTGGACAACGTCGTCACCGCTTACAACCCAGCCAAGTTTGGCCGAGAAGCAAAAAAAGTGATTGTTGATGTCGATCCACACGAATTGGCAAAATTCAAAATGCCAATCGATGAAGCGGTTTGTGCTGATGCCCGCGATTTCATAAATACCTTATTGGCCATGAAAAATGAGTTTAAGCAGGTTGATCGCAGCGCTTGGATAGATCGTATAAGCCAGTGGAAAACTCGATATCCAGTCGGAGGAGCGAAAGATCTTTCAGCTGGAGGGGTGATTACCCATAGTGACTTGGTTCGGGTTTTAAGCGAAGAAATACCTGAAAACACGCTTATAGTTACGGGCAGTTCCGGATTGGCAATTGAATTCTTCTACAAAGATTTCCAAAATAAACCAGGACAGCGCTTCGTCGTCACATCAGGAATGGGAGCAATGGGTTACGGTTTGCCTGCCATGATCGGTGCCTCCTTTGCTTACGGCAAACCACTTGTTGGAGTTGAGAGTGATGGCAGCTTCATGGTGAACATCCAGGAATTGGCCACTCTCAAAGAATTTGACGTACCAATCCGGATGTTCATAATCAATAACAACGGCTATGCTTCAATTCGCCTCACGCAACGCAATTATTTTCAAGGACGATCAATTGGCACCGGCCCAAATTCCAGACTCTTCTTGCCAGATGTTGTCGGCATCGCAAAAGTAATAGGCATTCCCGCTATGCGAATTTCCAATGCCAAAGATCTACGTGAGCAAGTTCGATTCGTGCTCAGTCAACCTGGTCCATATCTTTGTGATGTAGAAGTTATTACGGACGAGCCTCTTGAGCCTAAATGCGCAGCAATACCTCAAGCAGATGGCTCGATGCTTTCTATGCCCCTGGAAGATATGACACCACTTCTGCCTCGGGATGAGCTCCGCGAAAATATGCTTATTCCGCTTGATCCTGCCTCAGAAAAAGTTATGAACGAACCGGTGAAAACGAAATAGTGCAATCATCTTATTCTGAAGTTGATCCCGAGCTTTTGGGTTTGATCTCCCAAATAAAGCTGATCGTCTTCGATTTCGATGGTGTCTTCACTGATAATACGGTAATCGTTTCTGAAGATGGCAAAGAATCGGTGCGTTGCTGGCGAGGCGACGGACTGGGTATTAAACGCCTTTCTGAGCTGCAGCTGCAGACGTTCGTTTTATCAACTGAGGCTAATCAGGTTGTGGCAAAACGATGCGAAAAACTAAAATTGCGCTGTTTTTCCAATTGCGCAGACAAGCTGGTTGTTGTGAAACAAGAGATCATCAATATGAAGCTCTCACTTTCAGAAGTGAGCTATGTAGGCAACGATATTAACGACAAAGATTGTTTGGAGGTAGTTGGTCTACCGATTGTTGTACAAGATGCCCATCTCGACGTTTTGCCCTTAGGGCGTTATCGAACAGAGAAACCGGGCGGTTATGGTGCCGTACGCGAAGTATGCGACCTGTTTTTTAAAGCTCACCAGATCAAAGCGTTATAATCTCATTCGCCAACTTTCGGAGAAGATCATTGAAACTAATCAGCGTAGTGACGGGCTGCTACAACGAAGAAAATAATGTGACCTTACTGTACGAGAGGGTCAAAAAGGCTTTCGAACAACTGCCTAACTACCGCTTCGAAATAACCTATATAGACAATGCTTCAACGGACAAAACAGTAGAACAGTTAAAGTCCCTCGCTGCACAAGACAAAAGAGTGAAGGTAATAATCAACACTCGCAATTTCGGGCCAATTCGCTCCGGCTATCATGCCTTTGTGCAAGCACCGGGCGATGCTGTCGTGGGACTGGTATCAGATTTACAGGAGCCACCAGAGCTAATACCAGAAATGGTACACCACTGGGAAAACGGTGCCATGATCGTGATTGGCGTAAAAACAAGTTCTCAGGAAAACAAGATAGTCTATGCTTTTCGAACGCTGTATTACAAACTATTGAACATTATGACCGGGGTAGAATTGATCGAACACTTTACCGGCTTTGGATTATACGATCAGAGAGTGATAGCCGAACTAAGAAATCTAGATGACTGCTATCCCTATGTGCGAGGGTTGGTATCAGAGCTCGGCTTTAAACCTACTATCATTGAGTTTGAGCAGCCTAAGCGGCAACACGGCAAGTCGAAGGTTAATCTCTTCGCCCTCTACGATTTAGCAATGCTCGGTTTGACGACGCATTCCATTGTACCGATGAGAATTGCCACTATCAGTGGTTCAATTTTGGCCTTACTGAGCTTCATGGTCGCGCTCTACTACCTTATTTATAAGCTTCTTAACTGGCATTCTTTTGACACCGGTTTAGCTCCCCTAGTAATCGGAATGTTCGGAATGTTTTCTGTCATACTGGTTTTCGTCGGGCTGTTGGGTGAGTACGTCAATGCCGCCCTAAGACAACTGCAGCACAGGCCTCTCGTCATAGAAAAAGAACGAATCAACTTCGAATAACGATGTTAAGGCAGCCTCTCAGTTACCTACGGCCATCGACAGTCTCTTTTCTTTTTGGTCTTACTGCCTGCATCTTAGTAGTACTAGTTTTTCTTTTAACGTATTGGAATCGCTTTGTCGGGCTGTGCGCAAGCTGCAATGTCTCTCAATATTTTGCTGGCATGGGCGCATTGGATAATTACCTTCCTTACAGAGACTATTACGCCCCCGGACCTTTTTTGCCCGTATTTAAAGTATGTTCGTCCATCTACCTATTCGGACCAACACTTCTAGGCTTGAGATTTCTCAGTTTGATTTATCGACTGGCCTTGGTGGCTATTATTTATTGCTGGCTAAAGCGGCTATTCAAATCAAGTACCGCCACCTTAGCAACGATGGTTACAATGGTTCTCGGTTCAGCCTGCGTTTTCGATACCATCGATTTCTATCATCTTGACGCTGTGCTCTTTGCCACCGCGGCTGGTTTTATCTCGAGCTTTATCATAACGAGATCAACCAATGTCAAACAAACTTTCTTGCTTTCTCTAGGAACTGGAGTTTGCTGTGCGCTCTCCATCCTCACAAAGCAATCGGTCGGCGGTGGCATTACCTTAAGCATTCCGGCCATAGTGCTTGCTATTCTCTTGCGTCAGCAAGCCAAGGGCAAGTTTCTGGGATTCTTTTCCGGATATGTTTTAGGGTGGCTCTTGCCGGTGTTATTGGGAGCGTTGTGGCTGCTTAAAAATGGATTGCTGAATGATTTTCTTTATCAGGTCTTCATAGAAGGGCCCTCTGCCAAAGCTTCATCAATTGGGTTTTTTGGCCGGTATATATTAATTGTCAGCCAGTTCCCACTTCAGGTATTCCTGGCAATGGTGCTACTCGCATTAGCATTTGTTGCCCTTTTTCGCTCTTTTAAGGAACTCCCTAAGAGCGGTGAGAACGAAAACAAAATGTTTGGCATATACGCGCTTTCTGGTTTGGTTTGCGTGTCTCTCGGCTGGGCGATCGCCCAGACTGCTCCGGGTTGGGTCATGGATAAAGTGGTTGGCATATTGCAAATAATCACTTGCGTCACTTTCGAAATTCTAGTCTGCATTGGCACCTCGGCCTTCTGTTTTCTCTTCCTTGCCCGTTGGTTGAAACGCGATTTGCCTGATCGAGAAGCGCAGTTCGCTCTTTACTCAGCAGTATCGTTTACGGTTTGTTTCACGATCGCTCTTTCTTTTCCACTTTTTGAAGTGATGTTTGTACCGGCACTAGGATTATTTCTGGGACTGTTGCTCGATAACGCGCGCCCCAAAGCGCACCTTATGTTGGTGCTTTATTGTTTTAGTACGATTATTACTTCCACTTTACGAAAGCAAGACAAACCATATTACTTCGATGAGTTCCGGGAGCCGCGCGCCTCGATCGCCGACATACCTTCAAAGTTGGCGGAGCTGCAAGGGCTCGTATTGCCAAAAGAGACAGTTAACTGCGTAGAAGAAGTAACACGCCTTGTTTTAGAAAACAGCTCTCCATCCGACAAATTGTATATCTATCCTGAAATGGATGTCTTTTTTGTTCTAACGAAACGCAGACCGAGCACAAGCAGTTTCCTAACCATGATGGACGTATTAACGGAGCAAAGGGCAAATATGCAGGTCAATGAGCTCACCAATTCCCCGCCGAAAATTCTGATTTTTGCGCGAAATACTGAGGCATCGCTGGGCAGTCAAGAAAAATACTACAAAGGTGGCCGGACTGCCAATCGTGACATAATTGCAGCTTGCGAGTCTTTGGCAAAATCATATCGTTTGCTCGGCCGCTTTACGATTGGCAAATGTCCACCCATAAGTGTCTACGTCCGCCAGGACAGCCAAGATTCAACCGAAAAGCATTGACCTACCCACACTATCTGTGGTGCTTAATCACCGGTGCTTATTCAACTTCGCTTTCTTTGATTGCGATGATGGTGATGAGGTCGTGCAGGTTTTTGTATATGGGTATGCGCCCGAGGGGAGTCTTTTCCAGCAACTTAAAAAGGCTGTGGTAAAGGTTATTTGTTTTGCCACGGCTAAGCCGATACGGTATTGTTTTCAGCTGCAGCACGTTGCCTATGAACATAACGCTTTTTACTTTGAAGCCCGACCTTGCAAGAGTGCGGGTGAGCGTAGCGCGATTGAAATACCAGAGATGGAAGGGGGGTATGATCGCATAAAATCTGTCTTTCACCACTTGCGCCCAAAGACAAGAAATATTGTGGACCTTGATCGCCACAAGGCCATTTGGCTTGAGCAATTGGTTTACACGCTTAAGTTCTTGAATCGGATCGGGACTATGATCGAGCACATCCATCATGGTAATTACATCGAAGCGCTCGCCAGTGAGAGGGAAATTCGCAAGCGTTCCCTGAAAGATATGATTTCCGTATTTCTGCTTTGCCATCTGAGCGGCATGCGGCGACAGTTCGTTGCCATAGCGCTCCCAGTGATCGCCAAGCAGATCGAGGAACTGTCCTTGATTGCAGCCCACGTCTAATATTTTGCCTCGCTCCACACTTTTGGAAATTACCTGTTTGAGGCGATTGTAGAAATATTCGAGGTTAGCGGCATTACCTGGGTCGTCATAAACGACGTCTTGATCAGGATTATCATAGTAAGGTTGGAGCGTCTCTTCTGTCATGCGCTCACGCACAAAGACAAGCGTGCACTGAGGGCAGTTAGCGATGTTAAATCCGTCCACCACGTATAGATTGGAAAGAGACTTGCCATCACAGATTGGACAGGCTGGATACCAATTTTGAGTTGTCACGGAAGTCATGCGGTCAAAACCCGTAAGGTGTCAGTTCACAAAAATCATCTTCTCATTCTCACTTGCACCGTCATTAAAGGTTGTTAAACGTAATGACCAGGGTGGATTAATGAAACACAAGCGCTTAAACTCTTGGGCGGACCACAATATGGTTTGAGGTCTTAGGAGATGCTAGTTGGCCGACCTAATCGTTCCAGAAGATGTTGTGACTGCGTGCGCGGAATCACTGGGCGCATTTTTTGAGCCAATTTCCAAAAGGGATCGCGCCATTTTAGCGCAAGAGCATCTGGCTGTAGAGCAGTCGATAAAAAAGGCCGAGATCCTAGAGCGCTATGTGGATCTTAAAGGCAAAAAACTTCTAGAGATTGGCTCTGGCTATGGCACTTGCTTAGCTGCCTGGATTAAAGAATTCAGCGTAGACGGTTATGGAGTAGAACCTTCAAGCTTGGGGTTCGAAGCATCATTTAAAGCATCGAAGCGCATATTTGAAGTAAACGGATTAGATCCGGAACACATAATCGATGCCACTGGCGAGAACTTGCCCTTTGAAGATGCCTCTTTCGATGTGATTTACTGTGCGAACGTGCTGGAACACGTGCAAGATCCCGAAAAGGTAGTCAAAGAGGCAATCCGTGTTCTGCGTCCCAATGGCATTTTTCATGCCGAAATACCGAACTACCTCTCCTTTTTTGAGGGACACTATTATGTCCTTCAACCACCCATGTTTTCCAAAGGCGCCCTTGCGCTCTGGGTGCGCTTGCTCGGCCGTGATCCCTCCTTCGCCCATACTCTCAATACAATCAACCCTATTTGGTGCAGAGATGTCACCAAAAGGCTCAATGAGCAATACAAAGTTGAGCTGCTTTCGGTAGGCGAAGACATATTTCTGGATCGACTAAATCAGAAGCCCTTTGTCTACCATCGGCTATCCACATTTGCGTTAACGCCAGTGTTTGACCTCATCCAGCGTCTTAATTTTGGAAATTGGATTGGCACCACTTTTTGCAAGCTTCAGGCTTTCTATCCGATTTTTTGGACAGTTAGAAAGATCTCTTAGCCAGTTGCCCTAGGTCCATGTTTTCCATGGGGCCTTGCCACTCGTCCACAAATCGTCCAAATACCTCACATCTCTAAGCGTGTCCATACAGCTCCAGAATCCCTCGTGCTTGTAAGCGCAAAGTTGTCCAGCATTCGTAATTAGGGGAAGGGCTTCTATTTCCCATGAGGAATTGTCGTCGCTGAGGAAATCAAATATACCTGGCTCAAGTACGAAAAAGCCGCCGTTGATCCAACCGCCGCTCGCTTGGGGCTTTTCACCGAAACCCCTCACGATCGTCGCATTGTCTTTAAAATCTAACTCGCCAAATCGAGCCGGTGGCCGAACAGCAGTTACGGTAGCGAGTTTGCCGTTTTGCTTATGAAATTGCAGCAAGGCTTTGACATCGACATTAGAAACGCCATCTCCATAAGTGAGCATAAAAGTCTCATCTTTTAGCAAGTCTTTGAGACGCAATAGCCGCCCACCAGTATTGGTGTCTAAGCCACTGTCGATCAGGTGGACTTTCCAATCTGTTTTGACAGGCTCATGGGGTGTGATTTCTCCGGTACCGAGATTTACGGTAATATCCGTTTGCATATGGTATCGCGTCAGAAAATAGGACTTGATCCAATCTCCTTTGTAACCGAGAGCGATCACAAATTCCTTGAAACCATTCTCAGCGTAAATGCTCATGATATGCCAGAGCATCGGGCGACCGCCTATCTCTACCATAGGTTTCGGTTTTACTACTGTTTCTTCAAGCAGCCGTGTTCCATAACCGCCAGCCAGAATTACAACCTTCATGCATCCCCTCTAATTCCGGTTCCAAACCGCAACCGCACTGCATATGATACCATTATTCGATCGTTGACGCGGCACCGCCTCCAACTGGGCTCTTAAGCTTAAAGAAACTCTTGAATGAGTCGATAACGTGCTCAATCATGGCCTCATTTAAGCGTGGCGATACCCCAACAAAAAGCGTGTTTTTCATGATCGTGTCTGAATTATTCAACTGTCCATGGATGCGATGTTTTATGTTCATAAAACCGGGTTGTCTGATAATGTTTCCGCCGAATAACTGCCGTGTCTCAATATTAGCTTTCTCCAGATGTTGAACAAGATCTATGCGCTGCAAATTATTTTGCACCGTTACTGCAAAACCAAACGGTGAAGGATTGGCACGCTCGTCTATCACTGGCAAGAGGAGGTGATCTTGCAGCGATTGCAGTCCTTCATGCAACAACCAAAAGTTCTTGCGCCGGGCCGCGACTATATTTGGAATTTTTTCAATTTGAGCGACACCAATTGCCGCTTGTAAATCAGTAGCTTTGAGGTTGTAACCGACGTTGGAATAGATGTATTTGTGATCGTATCCAAATGGTAGTTCGCCTAACTGCCAGCCAAAACGTTTACCGCAAGTGTTTGACACACCAGGATCGCACCAGCAATCTCTTCCCCAATCTCTTAAAGACTTCGCCGTTTTTGGCAGGCGGGGATGGTTGACTATGACACCGCCTCCTTCGCCTAGTGAAATGTGATGGGCTGGATAAAAACTAAGAGAGGCCATAGCGCCAAAAGTACCAACAAGCTTGCCGTCGAATGTGGCACCGAGAGCGTCACAGCTATCCTCTAACACCCATAACTTATGGCGTTCGGCCACATCCATAATCGTCTTCATATCGCACGGATTACCGAGCGTATGCGGAATAAATATCGCTTTTGTTTTCGGTCCGACTGCCGCTTCTATTTGAGCGGGATCAATGTTATAGGTGCCGATTTCACAGTCTACGAAAACGGGCACTAATTGGTTTTGG
>CAJCIF010000255.1 GCA_903970355.1 Actinomycetota bacterium | reverse complement strand
GTTGCCGAAGAACCGATTGTGGCCGAAGAGCCAATCGTAGCTGAAGAGCCAATCGTCGCTGAAGAACCGATTGTGGACGAAGAGCCGATCGTTGCCGAAGAACCGATTGTGGCCGAAGAACCGATTGTGGCCGAAGAACCGATCGTGGCTGAAGAGCCGATCGTGGCCGAAGAACCAATAGTCGCTGAAGAGGAACTTCCCGTTGTTGAGGAACCTTCTGCTGCCGAAAAACCGAGAATTGCCGAGCCGGAAGCGCCTCACGATCCGCAAAAGAAACGGTGGCTTCTCCACGGTTCTATGGAAGAGGAAGAAGTGCAAGAAGTAGCTTCTATGGATTTCAGCCTGGAAGAAATTGCAGAGACGAAAGAGCTATTCCGTTCAATCAAAAAGACGGCAGATCCAGTATCACCGCCGCACGATATTGCCGCACAAACGCATGACACTGCAAGTGAAGAACCTGCCCTGGGTCTTAAAGATGTAATGCAACCGGATGAAGAGCGACAATCCAGCTTTAGCATGGAAGACGATATCGACTTCATGGAATTGGTTCAAGAAGCACAGTATGCCTCTGTTTCACTTGTTGCAAACCATATCACGATCCAAGCAGTGGACTCACATTGTACGGATATCCAAATTGAAGGCGTAAATGAAGATGTTGTAGTTCGCTATGTCATTAAGGGCGAACTCCTCCAGGAAAGCCGTTTTCCAAAACATATGCTGCCGGAGTTGGTTGCTTGTTTTAAAGACATCGCCGGACTAGATAGAAATCAAACAAAGCGTCCGCAAGACAAACGGGTGCACATGCAAATCGCAGAAAAAGATGTCGAACTTCGAATAACGACAGTTCCGGAAGAAACTCAGGAAATGGTCGCAATCTCAATTCGCTATCTGGATTAAGTCCGGGGACTAAGCCCTTCTTTGCTTGCGTTTTTGTTGAGGGGCTTCTTGGACTTCAAGCATAAGAAATTGAATGTCTGCAGTCGGTGCATTCATGCGCCGAATCCTGTCTATTGTCTTAGCGGCACGAAATGAAACATAGCAATTGTCATCTTCGCTTTTTAGCAATTCAAGAATTTCAATCGGAACGTGTGGGCATTCGGCAAGCCGATAGCGCACATCAGCAGATTCATCCTCTCGCAACATCATAAGAAGATTGAACGGGCAGAGCGGATTATCAATGACTGCTGCTCTTACTTGAGGGTTCTCCCAGCTAGCCAATACACTCAGAATGTCCGCATGCGTATACGGGTCTTCGGCAATGCGTTCTAATGCATCCACAGAAGCATTCGGAATTAACTGCAGTAGTGATCTATTTTCAATGGCTGACTTACTTGCTGTCATATTCATGGCTCCTTTTGAATTCCCTGGACAATAGAAGTTCCTACAAAGTTCCGTATATATGGAAGATGCTAGATACCCACAGATAGGCGCCTCACCTATATTGATAACTCATTAAGGTAAAGATCCTCGAAAAACTATTGGCGACAGGCGGTTTGGCGCTTAGTATTTTAAATAAGAGGTCCTGAGAAAGTCCTATGGCCACACCTTCCTCGGTTTCATTGCAGCGAGAATTGCCCCTTTTCCCCCTGGCGGAAGTAGTGCTATTTCCGAACGGGATGCTGCCTTTGCACATTTTTGAGAAGCGCTATCGCCAGATGGTTTCTAGCCTACTGGCTGGGGATCGCTGTTTTGGCGTTGTACGTTTTGACCCGGACAATAAAGAATCGGCGTTAATTGGCTGTGCCACAGAGATTGGTAAAGTCATTCACTTGCCAGATGGGCGTATGAACATTATGACGAAGGGCTTACGACGGTTTCGGGTGTTGAAACATGTCGTCGAAACTCCGTACATTGTTGGTTTGGTCGAATGGTACGAGGATGATAAGCCAGATAGAGACCTGGGTGGTCTGCGTGAAGATGCAGTCAGGCTACTTAAAGAAGTTGTTCGCCTTTCTTCGAAGCTCACTGATAAAACCATTGAACTGCCGGCTAATCTTCCAGAAGAGGCAGACGAACTTTCTTTCTGGATAGCTGGAAATTTCTACGGTGATTCACTCGAACAGCAGTCCTTACTTGAGTTGCAAGAGACATCTGTGCGGCTAGAGCGTGAAGTGGAGTGCTTATTGCAGACCTGCAAAGAAATGGCTGCACGGACTGCTATAAAGGAAGCGTTAGGTTAGAAACCTACTACTTCCACTTAATCGTTCCTATAGACTGTTTGAAAACAGATTGACCTCTGGCGAAAGCGGCGTCGCTATCTGCCAGCACATATAATTCGTCGACCTTTCCTGTCTTTTGATCGGGCGCAGAAAATACACCCTGATAATACCTTTTGAGCGGCCCGTCTGTTCCCATCCTTGGATGCCCAAGCGCGTCATTTTGGTTAAACCAACCACTGATGGCCAGTACGTTTTTTCCATTTACGAGCTGCAATTTCGCCGATTGTAAATGGAACGCTGGTTGATGGTCTGATGGACCGGCGGCCGGATTGGCGATTTGGTTATCACCAACGAGCGATGATCCAAGTATCGAAGAAATGGATTTTAGTAGTTTTGTTGAATTTGCATCAACAACGAAACCATCAGCATAAATGATTTCGGGAGCTTTTTGCCCCAATAGTTGATTGTAGAGCTGAGTAGTGTTTGCATCGATCTTGCGAGTGTGTTCGAGCATCGTAATTTGGGGAGCGTTATCTCCAGAAGGTGCAAATGTCGTGGCATGGCCAGAAGGTGTATTTTGCTCATATTTGGACCAGGATGCCGGCAGATTGATAGAGCCTATCGAGCCCAGATTATCCACGCGTTCAGTCTTTTCACTGCCCTGGTTCATAAAATTGCTTAGGTGCAAGGGATCCTGGTACTCAACTGCGGCTTGGAACAGTAAGGCTTGTTTTTCCAAAGTATCGTGGCTCATATTTCTTCTCTCGTGAGTGCCTACCCTAGTACACAGAACAAAAGTTTGTTGCTAATTTGCATTCGCGGCATAATCGCCGTCGGAGTTCTTAAATAGATCTTGCGGGGACACCCATTTGTCGTACGGTTTGCCGTACTGATTAGAAATGTGAATTGTTTTTCCATCTTTTCTGTTCGGATCATACTGATCGATCGAAACCACATGTCCGCCGTACCCGGGTCTCTCCTGCATAGCAATCGGATCGTGATACCCATCAACTGCAATGATTAAAGGCAGCTCTCCTTGATCTTTAGCTTGTTGAATTCTCTGCACCATTTGTTCATTGGTGTTAATGCTATCAACTCCCACACTTGCGTCGTTGGGGTCAAGCATGCAGTCTTTGCTGCCGAGAATCCTTTTGGCAGAATTATTGATTTCCCAGTCTGATTCGAGCGGATCACACCTTGGTACTGTAATCCAGTTGTCACCATTTTTTGGATCAAGAACTTTCTTTGTGAGTACATTGCCTGCAGCGTCCGTCAAGCGCTCACCTGTGTCACCAGGTATGGAGGCATCGGGCGTAATTTGATGATAAAACTCCGGCGGCGACCGGCGTTGCGTTATGTCATTAATCATCGCTACGTTGAGAATCTGTGTTGCGTAACTACGATCGCCCGAATTGAGAGGTTTGTCTCCAGCCTCTTCCGCACCCGGTTTGAGGCTCTCTTTATCGATCTGAATTACCTTGCCGTCGGGAGCGATCCAC
>CAJCIF010000254.1 GCA_903970355.1 Actinomycetota bacterium | reverse complement strand
GCCGCTTGCTAGAGTGGCAGAAATATTTGCCGCTCAGTACTTGACTAATCTCGGCTGGAAAATTCTTGAACGCAACTGGCACGCCGGAAGATATTCCGAAACAGACATCATCGCAAGAGACGAATCGGGCGAACTCGTCTTTATAGAAGTAAAATCGAGAATTCGTGACTACAACACTGTTAATACCGGCTTTATCGACTCAGGTTTTGAATGCTTGCATGCCCGTAAAAAACACAAACTACTCCACTCCGCCAAAACCTATATCGCACAAAGCCGCCTCCGCTCAGAAGCTTGCCGTCTCGATGCCATCATCGTTTTTGCAAAGTGGCAATATAAATCCGCCAAAAGCATTGAAGATCTAACGAAGTGCATGCAAGTCCATCACGTTCGCAACATCTTCGGATAGGCACTAGAAATAGTTTTCCAACTCTCGGCGCAAGACATCGACGCATCTTGGAAAATGCTTTTCGAAAATGCTTTTCTATGTACATAAGGATCTATTCGTCTCGATTTCCGGTCGACATTTTCCCCGAAATCAATAACGCTCCGCTGCCGGCATAGGCAATTAGACTCAATAGTCTCGCTCCGAAGCCAGGCAAAAATGGTACACAACGAGCCAGCAACAGCATAAGTCCGCAAATTATCATGCCCACTAAAATTGGCACGTACTGAGTTGCCAGATCTCCTTTGAGAAACTTCTGCAAACGAACAATGGTAAGAAATCCTTTGCCAATCGATTTTGCCGCCACGCTCAAACCAAAAAGCGATGTTACTTCTATCGCCCCCAAAAGCAAGTTTGCCATGGCAAGATACTGTCCTGTTCTTGCCAACACACCGGTCAACACAGCACCCAGAGTCAAAACGAGCAGGCCTGCCCCAAGACTGCGCAACCATTTCTGTTCATATACAACCTGTGATTTTGCAACAAGTTTTGGACAGATAAGTTGAAAGCCAATTGCAACGAATGCAAATACCGAAAGCAGTATAAAGACCCGATGCACAGGCCAGGGCTGGTTCAACCACGCTCTCCAATAGATAATCGGGTGCATGGCTGCATCTTCCGAATTGAACCCTTCCGGTATCCATTTTTGCTGCCGCGCCATCACCCGGCGATCAACTTCGAGCTGTTTATTTTGCAACCGTTCCAAGATTGATGGAGGAGCATCTGAAGATTGGGCAAATACAACAGCACCGAAAGGAATGGTGACACCAAGTGCTATCGCAAGTACGAAGCGCACCATCCAATCTTTTGCTGTGTACGGTACAAACATTGCTAGGTTGCTTCTCCCAGTTGCAGAGAAGAACAAAGCCGCTGAGCCGAAATCAAAAGAACAAAACATGAGCACCAGGTTAGCAATTCTTGTCCGGTACCTTGTCCAAACACCATAGTCAGTGCAATAAAGATTGCAAAACAACCAAATGCAAATGCGAATTCGCGCACAATCGAAACCGAACTTCGCTCTTTCTCGATGCTTGCAATAATGCGGTCGGTTAAGCCTGCAGGCACCGGCAGCTCTTCCATTTGTTTAGTGCAAACTCGCAACATTTCCCATTTCGCAAGCCAACTTTGACAGGGCGCACAACTTTCAAAATGTTTTTGCATGCCTGCTGTTTCTTCTTGCGTCAATTCTTTCGAATCGACATCATAGCGATCGAAATTCGTTCGCATTACTGAACATAGGTCTTTTGCCATAGACTGATTACCTCTCCGTTTTTGATGCTTCAGGCATCTCTTTAAAGCGCTCACGCACAGCGGTGCGGGCCCTGAATAAAAGTGATTTGATTGTGCTTACAGGTTCGTTCATAACTTCTGAGATTTCCTCATAACTGAGATCGTATTGATAACGCAGTAGAAAAATATGGCGATGTATCGGTTTTAAACTTGCCAATACGCGAGACAATTCTTCTTGCAACATTTTGGACTCTACTTCGCTTTCAATGTCCTCTTTACTCCTGGGCTCATCTGCTGGTGATTCGATCAAAAGATCATCTAAGGATGTATGTTGCGATGAGGCGCGAATGACATTAAGTGCTGAATTTGTAGCGATGCGCAATAGCCAGGGTTTGAATTTTTGACCGATTCGAAATCGAGCTAATGCTTTGTATGCTTTCAAAAAAGTTTCTTGCGTTACATCTGCTGCTGCTCCTTCCTCCTTCACTATCTGGAATGCAATGTTGAATACCAACCGTGTGTATCGTCGCACTAGAACTTCATAGCAGCGCTGCTCACCGGCAAGGGTTAGCTCAATCAGCTTGTCGTCCGTATATGTTTGTAGGGTTTGCAACCGTTCCTGAGCCTAGCGACAACCAAAACCTTTCCAACTTTCCATCCGGCTCTTGAATCTATCACCAACTTCCTTGAGCTGATCGGGGGTTAAAACCGTCCGGACTTTCAATATGGTGTTAAACCGTCTGTCGGCCAGTTTGTCCCTCGTTGCCTTAATTTCCTCGTACTGTTTGTGCAGTTGATCTTCTGATGTCTTGCCATCCGTTACCGAATCTACTAATGAATTAAATTCGTTCTTTAATTGACTGCGAAGATCTTTATTTTCATCGAAGGCGGTATCAATGATTTCCTTCAACTTGCCGCGTTGATCTTCGGTTGCATGAATCCTTTTGAAAAAGATACTCTCAAAATGATTGCGCACGGCAGAAGGCCAATTAGCATCGTCCGTGTCTGCAGCTATCACCTGGCGTTCGGCGTAGGACGGCAACGCTTGTATGCCCCACAGGGATACACCTATGCCCACAGCCAATGCTAAAAGTGTTACTTTTGCATTTTTCATAATTCACCCCCATTCGAAAGGAACCACTACTGATACCCGCTGCCCAGGCAAAAGTTTCGTTTTGAGATCAAAACTTTTCGCTACCGAAAGTGTATAAACATCAGGTTCCGTTTTATCTCCAGGCAAGAAAATGAAAAACAAAATCCTGTTACTGCTTATTATGGCTGTGATTCTGAGTTGCAAAACTGTTTTCGCTCAGGGCCCTTTACGCCAGTTCCTGATGAATCGGATGCAATCGCGCGCCAATGGACAAGAAGTGCCTGCGACTGGCGATACAACCTCAACCCTGAAAGCGACAGTCGAATCAGGGCAAGGCACTAAGAAAATAACCTTGGCCGGCCTAAAGGTAGCAATCTGGGAGCCTAATAAAGGAAAAGGTCCTTATCCGCTCGTTATCTTTTCACATGGGTTTCACGGCGGCAACACTCAAAGCACCTTCTACACAAAGGCTCTAGCCGATGCAGGCTATCTAGTGGTTGCTCCGAACCACAAAGATGCAATGGGTGCAGGAGGTTCTTTAAGACCTGAGGTTCCCTTTCAGAAGATTGCTCAGTGGAATGATGAAGTCTATAAAGACCGCTACGACGACATCGTTAAATTGATCGATGCGCTCCACAAAGACGCTCATTTTAATAGCGAAATTGATTGGACCAGGATAGTACTATCCGGCCACTCCCTGGGTGGTTATACCGCGCTCGGACTGGCAGGAGCATGGCCCACCTGGAAGCTTCCCGGTGTAAAAGCGGTTGTAGCTCTCTCTCCTTACTGTGAGCCTTTTATCCTGGATGACACTCTTGCAAAACTTGGCATACCGGTCATGTATCAAGGCGGCACACGTGATCGAGGTATTACACCGAGTTTGAAAAGACAAAACGGAGCTTACGACAAGACGTCATCTCCTTGTGAATTTGTCGAATTCGACAACGTAGGCCATTTTGACTTTTCGAATTTGGGCAAAGATGAACAAAAGCGCGATCTAATCAACCATTATGCGATTGCGTTTCTAGATAAATATGTCAAAGGCGATATGAAGGCAGATCCTCAAAAGAAATTGACCGGGGTAACTCTGCTAAGCGTAAAGTAGCGCTTCTATATTATCGAATCATGAGTAATGAATGGCACCATATATGGTGCTTACTTTTATTATTGGGCTTTGGCTGATTTATCCGAAGCCTGAGAAAGCATTAACCTGTTCTCATGACTACCTCAAATTTGCCTGCTACAGCCTGATTCACCCGTTTCTAAGGCAGTGCTCGTTTACGGTTTATTGCTCTTCGTATTTCCACCAGTGACGGTCTTCAAGGGACTCTGGTAGATTATTTGCAACAAGAGAGCTTTATGCTTTTCTCTTCGAGTTCCCCGCTTTGAAGACTTCTTTTACTAACAATATGTTTGCATGGACAGAAAAACGCAGGATAACAACGCAATCTCAGATAGCTGAGGGCGACAAAATTGCTTCCGGCGCTAATAGGCGTGCTATTGGATTGGTGCCTCTACCAATCGATCGCAATAGACATGAAATAGCCCAAGCAAGTGCGGCCAAATATCGAGAGCTAATGGTTTCAATTGAAGGCAATCAAAGCACTTGTTGCCTCAGAGTAATTTCACCGGCCGCGCGATCGCGCGCTGCAATTTTGATTTTCCGTGGCAGAGTACTTGGTTGCATCTACGGCAACAGAAAGCTTGGCCAACAAGTTATGGGTCCGGAAGGACACGATCGCACTCTTTCTGATCTTACTCAACCTGATAATTTGCTCGATGCCTATCACCTAAGCGAAGAACTGGTGATATCTTCCGCATCGTTATTTCATGGTGTTGTACTTGAACCACCCACAGGTCATCCCGAACAAAAATTGGAATGGACCACCAACGCTTTGATCGAAAAGAATATGCCCGGTGTAATCGTCGTTAGCACCATAGATGGTTTATCCGTTTGCATGATGTATGTTTTCCGCGGCCGCATCATTGGTGTTTTTTCTTTCCGTGATGGCTGGGTTGAATCTAGTTACCACAGCGCCTTGAGATATCTTCTCGAAACACCCAATGCCAATATCAGCGCCAGCATGTTGACTGCACGCAATATCGATGAAGTCATGGACCTCACATTCAGCCTGACCGGATTAGCCGATCGCAAAGTAGAAAATTGGGCAACGCTTACTGGATCGCCTCCAATCATGAATCAAGATGATACCGGCGAAGCACTCCGCACAACCTGGCAATTGCAGGCAATTGGCGGTTATAACAATCCGAGAATTACAAAAGAACAACCAAAGACTTCCGGCAAGTGGACTTTTCCCACCAAG
>CAJCIF010000253.1 GCA_903970355.1 Actinomycetota bacterium | reverse complement strand
GGCGGGTTTGTTTACTCCCAATAGCCCCGGTAATGCAGCTGCCCTTAAAGCTCAAACGGAAGGAGCATTGCAAGGCGGTCCGATTGTGACAGGCACCGGAGCAAATGTTCGTGTCATGGTGCCAGTAGCAACACCATCACTGATACCTGCCTATAAGCAGTTCATTGGTGACAATATCACAGGCACAATTGGCACTACGAAAAGTGCACCAAGCCCGGTCGAAACCGAATCGGCCAACCCAGACAATGCTTCAGCTGCGATCCCGCCGCCTCAATGGTCTGCGGTTCAGCCTCTAAAATTGAGCCCCTTATCACCGGCGCTGCGATCCGAAATACGATCTGCGCATCTTGCCGCGCGTCCACCCAGGACAGTAGACGGTTTGCTCGGAGACGTTACAGGTTCTATGAGCTTCGATGGTGACACAATTGTTTATGGTGCAAATGGCACACTCTATACCGATGAAAAACACGGCACCACTCTCAAACTGAATAGTGGACATTCAATAAAATTAGCCGATCCAAAGCACGGTGTTGAGCAACTGGCTAACAAGAACCAAAATCAGATGTAATTTTGTTCTTTCGGTTTTGGGTTATTTGATAACGCCTAAACGTTTGCCGACTTTTTCGAAGGCACCAAGGGCGATATCTAAATCACCAGGTCGATGCGCTGCCGAAATTTGCACACGCAATCGTGCTTCACCTTTGGGTACAACCGGATACCAGAGCCCGCGGACATAAACACCTTCTTTCAGAAGTTGGTCGCTCATGTCCATCGCTATTGGAGCTTCGCCTACCATGACTGGAACAATTGGATGAATGCCGTCCAAAATCGTAAAGCCCAAACGCTTAATTTCTTTGCGGAAATATTCCGTGTTTGCATGCAGTTGTTTGACGAGACTGTCATCTTCAGAAAGCATTGTTATTGCTTCGGAAGCGGCACAAACAATGGGCGGCGGTAATGTGTTTGAAAATGTATATGGCCGTGATTTCTGCCGTAAAAAGTCGATAAGTGGTTTTTTGCCGGCTATAAATCCGCCTGCTGCACCACTAAGCGCTTTGCCGAGCGTACCAATGATTACATCAATCTTGCCGTGCACACCGCATTGTTCAGGAGTGCCTCTTCCAGTTGCACCAAGCACTCCGGTTGAATGTGATTCGTCCACAACCAGAAGCGCATTTTCTTTGGCGGCAAGACTAACCATTTCGGCAAGCGGAGCATAGTCCCCTTCCATACTGAAGACACCATCCGTTGCAATGATTCTAGTGCGATAACCGGAGCTGCGGTCTTCTTCCAGAAACTGCTTCAACTGATTGAGATCGCCATGATTGTACGGGCGTGATTCTGTTGATTTCGTGCCGATGCGAGCCAATCTGATGCCGTCAATAATACTGGCATGATTGAGCTTGTCACTGTAGATCATGTCTTTGTAGTTGCTCATGTCCAATTCAGCTGCCACTAGTGCGGCAAAAAAGGCTTCATTCGCTGCATAACATGATGAATGCAAAATGGCACTTTCCATACCGAGGAAATTTGCGATTTTCTCTTCTAGATCCAGATGTATTTTCTGTGTTCCGCAGATGAATCGAACCGATGCCATGCCGAAGCCATATTGTTCAAGCCCCATTTTGGCAGCTTCCAAAATACGTGGGTGATTGGCTAATCCGAGGTAATTGTTGGAGGCAAGCATTACTTCGTTCTTGCCTTGAACGCTTACAACACCATCTTGTTTGCCGTCGATCGGCACTTCGTATTTGTAGGTTTTGCTTTCGCGGGCGCGGGCTAGTTCTTTTTCAAGTGCTGCATAAAGCTGGGGAACGGAAAGGGAACTGGCGCCTTTTTCAACGGCGGATTGAGACATAAACACCTCGATGGTAGAAATAGGAGAACCGCAAAGGTCAGGGCGTGAACACGAGCTTCATTGCTTTACCGGATACCAAACTGGCAAAAGCCTGTTCGAATTTGTCGAGTGGATAATCTTCTTTGCCAAGAATTTGAGTGAGATCTTCTTGCAGTCCGAATGGATCTCCCAAGAGAAGTCTCAGGCTTGTTTGCCATGTACTGAACATCTTGCGTCCAAAGATTCCTTTAACGGTAACGCCTTTCCAGATGATACCGTCTGCAATATCGAATTGCTCGAGTGGCTTTTTGGGCAGACCAAGCAAGACAACGGTGCCACCATTACGTACAAGTTTAAAAGCATCTGTGTAAGCAGCACCGGACATTTCCAGAACAACATCTACTCCGTTAGCATCGCTTATGGTGCTGCGGATGTATTCATGAAGTTTGCTCGATCCCTTTGAGACATCGAAACAACTGCTTGCACCGAATTTAGTGCCAAGTGTAAATCGCCTTTCGGTATCCGCTGCTTCAGTGAGAAGAATACTTGCTGCACCGAATCGGCGGCAGAGAGTGGTCGCCATAAGGCCGAGTGGTCCAGCTCCTAAGATCGCAACACGCTTGCCGGCGACGTTGGCTTCTTCAATTGTGTGTACCGCATTGCCGAAAGCATCAAGCAAAGCGCCAAGTCTGGGTGGAATTGATTTGGTGTTGCCATCCTTGCCTAACAAGATCACATTTTTGTAGGGCATGGAGATTGTTTCTGCAAAGCAACCATTTTCGTGAATGCCCTTTTCTCTCACATGTGTACAGACATGTTCTTGCCCATTGCGACAGGGAACGCAAACACCACAAGCAACGTGAGCCTCGGCTGCTATGTAGTCACCGACTTCAATGCGTAATTCCGGTGGCAAACCCTTGGCGATGGTTTGAGCTGCTTCACCAACTTCGGTGACGATTCCGCAAAATTCGTGCCCGATAACTATCGGTTTAAATGCCGCTCCTGGAGCCAGATAGCGCCGCATTTCGTTTCTTAGTGCTTCATTCTGAGAACTATAGTAGATGCTTTTGTCTGTGCCACATATACCAGTTGCCAGGACTTTGATTTTTACTTCATCTGATCCAACTGTCGCTTGCGGATAGTCCGTCTTATACGTAAAGCCATCTGCATTGAGGTTTTCCTTTATCAAGCAGCGCATCGTATTTGTTGATTGAGCCAACTGAGTACCTGTCGCTTTTACCATGTTTGCCGTCATTCCATTATCTCCAGGAGTCCGAGAGGTTTAGCGACATGTCGCCAAGATAGCAACTTTATACATAAAAGCTAACTTTCTCAAGTTGTGATGCAACGCAAAGACTCATTACGCACGGCGAGAGCTTTTTAAACCAATTGTTGCATCGTTGTAATCGCTGAATCTGTGGCGTTCCCGCAAACGGAAAAGAACAATTGCATGGTGATGTACAGCAAAAAAACGAATCGTGAGTGGAACTTTAGTTGCCAAGCTTTTTTGCGCTGGTACATTGGCAGGATGTGATTTAAATGATTCCTTTATATTCCGGAGTATGCCGCATGGAATTTGAACCTACAGGCTTAAACGACTTAAACTTCAGCCCACCGACACCATCGGTACCGCCCGTCGAAATAGTCGCATCTTATGTGGCAGAAACCTCAATTATGCGAGCGATTGTTCAGGGGAGTGGTGGACCAGACAATTCGGAAATAACCGATTCGGGATTGCGGTTTGTTCGACACATTCTTTCCATTTCGAAAAACACACGTTATGGATTTTTGCCGAACTTAAAAGACACAGATACCATTAGAGAGTTGGCTCGGGAATTCATACGTCGGTGCGGCAGTTCTTCGGCAGCGCTGCAAGCAATGTACGGTGTGATGCAACCGTAATTTTCAAGCATCAACTGGCTGGCCGGCTTAGTGTTCGCCCTTCCGTCGGGAGGGCGAAAATTTTTTGTTTGTGTGGATAGAATATTGAACATGCAAGAAAATCTCTCGCGCCGAACGTTTTTGAAATCCGCTTCAGGTCTCATCTTTGCAGGCGCGATCGGAAAAGCTTTTGCTGCTAATCCGGAAATCAACTTGGATGACTATGTACCGCTGAAAATTACATCGCGCACAATTGAGGTAAATGGAAAAAGCGCAACCGTATATGGTCTTCTCCAGAAGAACGGTGCGCACGGCCTGACGATCGATTCGGGCAAAGCATTTCGTGTCAATCTTCAAAATATGTTGGACAAGCCGACTGCGATTCATTGGCATGGATTGCATCCGCCTAATTTTGAAGACGGTGTGCCCGGAATAACGCAACCACTGATTCAGCCACACACTTCAATACTTTATGACTTCCCGGTTCGGCCTACCGGCACGCATTTCATGCACAGTCATAATGGATTTCAAAGTATCAAAATGCTTTCCGCTCCACTCATAGTGCACGATGCGGATGCAAGTAAGAATGATGAGCAAGAAGTGATTGTGTTATTACACGATTTTAGTTTCCGTGAACCGGAAGAAATCTTTCAGCAACTCACAAAAACGAATTCTGCCTCCAATGCAATGGCATCTATGACTGGCATGTCTGGTATGGATATGAAAGGCATGGACATGAGTGCTGATATGAAAGGTATGGATATGAGTACCGATATGAAGGGTATGGACATGTCGAAAATGTCCGGTTCAATGAAGATGCCTTCAACTATGAAGATGGACTTGAATGATTTTGATTATGACGCCTATCTCGCAAACGATCGATCGCTCAAAGATCCGGAAGTTGTTTCGGTTGAAAAACGAGGGCGGGTTCGCCTCAGAATAATCAACGCTTCAACAAGCACTAACTACTTTATAGATCTTGGCCAATTGAATGGTGAAGCAATTGCTTGTGACGGCATGGCGATTGTGCCTTCGAAAGGAAATCGTTTTCCTATTGCATCAGCACAACGTTTAGATATTAGAGTGGAACTGCCCGATGAAACAGGAGCGTATCCAATATTGGCAAGACGAGAGGGCGGTTCAGAGATCACAGGAATAATTCTGGCCAATCCTGGTGCCACTGTTTCCAAGTTGCCGGAGCGAGCTGCTAAAGCGCACGGCGCTCTAAATTTGGAATGGGAAAAAACGCTTGTTGCTGCAAATCAATTCGATACTAAACCGGTTGATGTAACTAGCGTTTTGAGACTAACCGGTGATATGGCAAAGTACGTTTGGGGAATCAATAATAAGGCTTATCGCAAAGGCGACAAACCATTTGTAACAGTAAAAGCGGGACAACGTGCCGCTTTGAAGTTCGTTAATCAAACGGGTATGTCGCATCCGATGCACCTGCATGGACACTCTTTTCAAGTCTCAGAAATCGACGGCGTGCCTCTAAAAGGAGCAGTGCGCGATACCGTTCTTGTGCCACCGCGTTCCAGTGTGACCGTGCTTTTTGATGCAATCAATCCAGGTGTCTGGTTCTTGCATTGTCATATAGCCTGGCACTTGGAAAGAGGCATGGCCACGACGGTTAGTTATTCAGCGTAGGGGTATGGCACTGCCTTGCCCATCTATTTGTAATTGGGCATGGCAATGCCATGCCCCTACGTTAGTTTCGACGTCACAGCCGTAAGTTTCAAATACCACCGACGTCGCAAGTTCCGACATCGCAGCCGTATGTTTCAAATACCAC
>CAJCIF010000252.1 GCA_903970355.1 Actinomycetota bacterium | reverse complement strand
GTGGCCAATGCTTCCATGTACGACGGGCCAACCGCCTGTGCGGAAGCTGCTCTTATGGCGAGCCGTGTCACAGGCCGCCAGAAAATTTATCTCAGTCCGTCTGTCAATCCTGAGTACGCAGCGGTCACTGAAACATATGCGCACGCCTGCGATCTCAATATTGATACGCTCTCTCTCAATGGTGGATTAACAGATGTCCTCACTATAAAAGAAGCAAAAGACGCTGCCGCAATCATCGTGCAGTATCCGAACTATTTCGGATTGATTGAAGATATTGGCCAGGCTCAAAAGATTGCTCATGAAAATGGCGCTCTACTTATTGTAGTGACAGAACCAATTAGCCTTGCCCTTTTAAAATCGCCGGGCGAATTTCTTGCCGATATTGTGGTTGGCGATGCTCAAGCCTGCGGCAACTTCCTCTCTTTTGGCGGTCCTTCGGCAGGATACATGGCTTGCCGCAAAGAGTTTATTCGGCAATTACCGGGGCGCTTAGCCGGCAAAACAGTTGATGCCAGTGGTCAAACCGCATACACACTTACTTTGCAAACCCGCGAGCAACACATAAGACGGGCTAAAGCAACATCAAACATTTGCACCAACCAGGCTTTAAATGCGCTTGCCATGCTGGTTTATCTTGCTTGCCTCGGACCGAAAGGTTTGGCGGAAGTGGCTAAACTGAGCCTGGAACGTGCTCACTATCTCGCTGAAGAACTGCGCAAAATACCGGGAGTAGAGCTGGCCTTTGATGCACCTTTCTTTAATGAATTTGCGATCACAACTCCTTATTCATCCGCTCTCGTTTTGAAAAGCCTCGCCGAAAACGGCGTTCTAGGCGGCATCAATCTCAGCAATGCCTCTATTCCAATTGAAAACGGCATTCTCATTGCTGTCACTGAAACCAATAAGAAAGCGGAACTGGACCTTTACGCAACGACATTGCGCAAATTGTTGACGGAAGAACTGCCTGCCACTCAAAGCGATAGTGAGGCAAGATCTATAAGTGTCGTCAATTTTGACAAGGCTTCTTCCAGCGTAAAATAGGCACTTGCAAACTCTTATATTTGTTCGCCTGTATAATCACTTAAATGAGGGTCTCGTCGAGATCCAATTGAGGTTCTTTAGTTAATGGAACAGTTTGATTCGGTTACGTCAGCCAGAAGTGAGACCAACTCGGCAGACATGACAAAGAAGCATGGCCCAGACGCCGGAAACGATCCGGAAAAACAGCAAGGCAAGCCAAATGGCTTTGTCGCTCTCGTAAAAGAGCTCGTAGAACTGGTAGTGGTAACCGTTCTACTTTTAATAGTGATCCGCTGGAGTCTGGCGGAAGCTCGCTACATTCCATCCAGTTCGATGGAGCCAACTTTACAAATAAACGACCGTCTCTTGGTTGAAAAGGTATCTGGTCATCTGGGCAAACCCATTCAGCGTGGCGATATTCTTGTTTTTTATCCGCCCCCGGAAGAAATGGGCGGTCACGATTTAAGTAATGACCCTTTAACAGTGCTTGGCAGGCTTACCGGGTTGCCTTTTCTGCCCTACGAACCAGCCTTTATCAAACGAGTGATTGGCATACCGGGCGATCAAATTCGTGTTGTGAGCAATGAAGGCGTCTTCATTAACGGCAACCGGCTCAACGAGATGTCATATATAAAGGAAGTGCCTGCTTATAACTTGAATGTCATGGGAGACATAGGCGGACGGACGAGCACTGGTTCAGTAATGTATCCCTACCGCCAGGGCCGTGATACAAACGGCCCCATCATTGTGCCGCCAGGAAAATTATTTATGATGGGCGACAATCGAAATAATAGTGAAGACAGTCACATTTGGGGCTTTTTAGATCAAAAACGGGTAATTGGCAGAGCCTGTCTGCTTTTCTGGCGTCAGCTCGAGCCTCCGAAGTATCCTCAACAAATTCTCGATGAATAGGTAAGGCTGCTACTTGACAAGCTTACAAGCGTCACGAGCATTCTTTTTCAGGTAAGGTTGAGGCAGGCGATCACTATTGAATGCCTGAATAGATCATCCTTTCACGATATTCCAGCCACCCAAGTGAGGGAGTGCTGACTACCAGGCGGAAGGGTATATAAGGTTTGTACACGATAGGTGCCAAGTTCCCCTTTACGGATGGTCTCTCATGTCGCATAAATTGGGCTCTCAAAAGGCGCACGAAAGTCATAGCAAAGACGAAAATTCGTGCACCAATCAAACTCCCGACCGTGTCCTGGCGGACCGCGAAGATTCGCTAAGACGTCTTGAGTCGGATCTCAATCAAAGGGAAGTTTCCCTCATTGAGCGCGAAATAAAGACAATTCGGATGCAGGAAGAACTGGACAGGCTAAGGCCTTTGTCCGGTTTGTATCGCGTCGTCAAAGCGATGGCAACCGAGCGCAAACTCGATTCGCTTCTCACTGTTATCACTCGCGAGACGCAGCAGATGCTGCAATGCGATCGTTGCAGTGTGTTTGTTTTGGAAGCATCAACAGGCGAACTGTGGACACAAGTGGCTCAAGGACTGGTTGGACAGCGGGTTATTCGCATTCCGGTCAATGGCACAAGCATCGTCAGCGAATGCGCACGCACAGCAAAATTCATCAACATCCCTGATGCCTACGCCGATCCGCGCTTCGACAAACAAGTTGACAAGAATACCGGTTATCACACCAAGAGCGTCTTGTGCGTACCAATGCTGAACCGCTCAGGCGAAGTGATTGGTGTGTTTCAAGCCCTCAATAAAAAAGGCAACCCATTTACCAATGAAGACGAAGATTGGTTGGAAGGTTTAACGGCTGTAGCAGCCGGTCTTATTGAACAAGCCCAAGCCTATTCGGAAATTGAACGCTTCGTAGACAAGACTCTTGAAACGCTCGCTCAAACAATTGACCGCCGTGATCCGCTCACAGCAGGTCACTCCATGCGAGTTACCAAATATAGTCTGCTTATGGGCGAAACTCTCGTAAGAGCAGAAGAACAAATTGATGTCTTGCGCTATTCAGCAATGATGCATGACTACGGCAAAATCGGCGTACCGGAAGCAATTTTGTGGAAAAACGGCCGCCTCACTCCGGACGAATATGCCTGTGTGCAAAAACATGCCAGCATCACTTTCGATTTGTTGTCCAATTTGCCGTTTACACGTCGCTTAGCTGATGTTCCTTTCGTCGCCTCATGCCACCACGAAAAGTTGGATGGCTCAGGCTACTATCGTGGCCTTAAGGGTAACGACATTCCTTATCTGGCCCGCATCATCGCAGTAGCAGATGTTTTTGATGCTCTCACTTCCGTGCGGCACTATCGCAATCGCATGCCGATTGAGAAAGTAACCGAAATTATGCATGCCGGTCGGGACAACCATTTTGAACCTGAGTGTGTGGACGCTTTCTACAAGCTGCCCAGCAATAGGGTGCTTGCTGTCATGGAGTCGGAACGCGGTCAGGCTATTCCTGCTGAAGTCGACGCTTTTCGCAATGTCTCCTGGCAACGCCTGGTAGAGCTTATGTGCGGTGCGCGTCCCAAATATGAAGAAGAAGGCCTTAAAGAGACGTTCGAGCGCATTTATAATGCGGGGTTGCCAGCAGATTATCAACCGCTGGATTAGTCCCAATTTCTTTGAGATCTTAAATCCGTGCCAATTTCTCCGCTTTTCCGCGCCTTAATAGGCCGTGTTCTCTTTGTGTTTGCTATCTCACTGTGCTTTGCCCCTGGTGGCTTTTGCGCATCCGGCTCCGGCTCTCAAGCGAGTGTAGATATACTCTCACCACAAGCACCTGAAGTCGCTCCCAAAAAGTATCCACTCACCGTTTGGGTAAACGTTCCGCACTATAAAAACTGTACGGAAAGCATAAGCGTTAATCCCTACATGACGGATTTGCCGACGCCTCTTAAACCTTACGGTTTTAACGAGAGTCCATACAATCGCACCAGGGATGCGCTTGTCACCCAGGCTTTCGCTGCTCCTGTCAGCGAAAGAAGGCCATATCCACCGCAAGGATGGCGGTTCGACTATGCCCTCAAAGCAGCCATACGTGAGAGTGGCGCAGGGCGTCCGCATACTATGGTCACCATGTATCCATGGATAGACACGATTTATCCCTATTTGCGTAAATATCTAGCCAGGAGCAACGAAGCTGAACAAGCCCGTTTCGACCGCTTAGCTCAATTTAGAACAGACTACGCCGAAAAGCACAACGACATCGAAACGGATGCAATGAAGGCAGGTCTTTATCCTGTCGAATGCAAAATGCAGATTTATCACCTGAGTCTAAGACGAGCTGATGTGATGCTGCCCAAGGGTAATTATTGGGTTACTGGTTCCCATAAAGTGATCGGACTCAAATACTACTGGGAAGAGCCGATCACAATTGATGAGAACGGGCCGAGAAGCATTGAGCTAAATGAGGCGAATGCGATTCTTATTGACGGGGGAGCATGGTAGCAAGAGCCTGTTGCACCATGACCTGAACGGTCGGTTTGGCTTGTAGTCTCGATCTCAGTGTTTTAAGAGCAGTTTCTCGTAAACTTGATCGCAATGGTGTGACATCAAAAGGGGCACCTTCTGTTTTTCCTTTGCCGCTGTCCAAAAGTTTGCGGTGAGCAGAAAGCAAGTTGCCGGTTAGCTCTTCTTTGGCGTCCTGCCATTCCGGCGAAGAGAGAAAAGCCGAACCACCTGCTTCTACAAGAGGTCCGCTCAGGATGTGACCATTTTCATCGACGACAAGACTGATTGTTACAACGCCTTCCATGCTGAGAACGCGTCTTTCATTTACAGAAAACGTCGTCACCCTTTCACCCTGGTCGCGATTAACAAGGACAGCCTGGGCTTCCACAGCACCAACAATGCCGGCAATGCCATGGTCTATCGAGAGAATTTCGCCATTCTTGAGAGGGAACACCGCATCTGGTGGCACACCCCAATCGATCGCCAGTTGGGCATGGTGCATAATGTGCCGTCCTTCTCCGAAAGTCGGCACAAAGTATCTCGGATTGACAAGAGACAACATCAGTTTCAATTCTTCCCGGCTGGCATGCTTCGCCACGTGCACACGTTGTCTGGGTCCTTGCACTGTTTGAACGCCCTGGGCAAGGAATTGATCGAGAATGACAGCCATCTGGCGAGATCGGCCCGGTATGACATCGGCGCTGAATATGACGACATCACCTGCTTTCGTAGTGATTTCACGATGTGTGCCGTTTGCCAGTTCGGCAATTGCACTCATAGGATCGCCTTCCGAACCTGTTGCTACAACTAGAACTTGATTATCAGGGAGCGCTTTCAAATCGGCCAATTGCGCTTCCAGGTTGCGGTCAAATTTGAGATTGTCGGTAATTGCGGCAGCGACAGCAGTGCGAATCAAAACTTCCCCGACAAGCAAAACTTTGCGGTCCAGACGGCGGGCAATATCAAAAAGAATTTGCAAACGATGCGTATTGGTACCGGACATGAGTACAAAGGCACGTCCTGGCGCCTTTTTTATATGGTTCTCCAGCGCGTTGCCCACCGATCGCTCTGAATCTGTGTAACCTTCAGACTCCACTCCAGCTGAAGCGCTTATCAACAAAAGAACATTGTTGTCTCCAATTTCGGCCAGGCGATTCACATCCAGAAGCCGCTTATCAACCGGGGTCTGGTCTAGTTTAAAGCTCGAGGTATAAACAATTTCGCCTTCCGGCGTGCCGATTGAAAGACCGCAAGCATCGGCAACAGCGTCATTAACTCTGATCCACTCAACGCTAAAAGGGCCGATTTCATAGCGCGTTCGATCTTCAATTGTGTCGAGTTCGGTTCCCGCTTCCTTCAGTTTTTCAGGGCTAAATTCGGCTGATTGCCTGAGAAAAGCCGAGACAAATCGGGGGGCGAGGATACGGGGTATTGGTAAGTGCCTTAAAAGATATTGAACGGCTCCGCAATGCTCTTCATGTCCGTTGGTAAGTAAGAGAGCCTGAATTCGAGCTTTATTCGCTTCCAAAAAATTTGTGTTGGGCAAAAGAAGGTCAACGCCTGGTAAGTCCTGAGAGGGATAGGAGGCGCCGGCGTCAACCAATATAATTTCACCGGCATAGGTAATAACCCAGAGCATCCGGCCAAGTTCGTTTTGGCCTCCCAGCGGAATTACTGAAAGACTGTCATATTTGAGTTCGCCGTCGCCCGTTATAATGTGCGCCATTTATAAATCCACCGCCCTTAAATGATTCCATAAGTTTGGGATAGAGGAAAGAACATGAGTAAAAAGAGACTCTCGGTAAATGAAGTGCTGTCTGCTCTTTTCCAGCCGAACCCCTCCTGGGCTTCGCGAGAAGTCATGGCCGGGCCTGACAAAAGGAAGATTACATTTCATGAGCTTGAGTCGGCTGTTCAAAACATCGCTACTCATCTAGAGCGGCTGGGCATAGGCTCTTCCGACAAAGTCATGATTAGCGCTTCCAATTCGCCTTTATATGTAGCAGTCATCC
>CAJCIF010000251.1 GCA_903970355.1 Actinomycetota bacterium | reverse complement strand
AAAGCTCTTTGAAAAGTACGGTGTTCTCAAAGAAGAAGAACTGGTAAGCCGCTACAACGTGCAATTGGAAGCGTATTGCAAAACCATCAACATTGAAAGTTTGCTTACTGCAACCATCGCCAAGACAATAATTTTGCCGGCAGCGATTGAATATCAATCTCGTGTCGCCAATGCGATTGTGCAAACGAAAACTGCTATTGGTGGTATGAATATCGCTGCTCAAGAGGGCATATTGCGTGACCTCTGCACGAAGGTTTCAGAATTGCACAATTCAATTGAGGTGCTTGAATCGCTCACCACTCATGACACCAGAGAAGATCATGGTGGAGATGAAGATCCATACGCCCATGCCAAGTTCTATCAACAACGTGTCATTCCGGCTATGACCGAAGTGCGCACAGCGGCAGATGAACTTGAAGGTGTTGTGGATGATGCTATTTGGCCGTTACCGAAGTTCCGGGAAATGTTGTACATCTATTAAGCGAACGTACTGATTAAATCAAATGGGACGGTTTCCTGGAAACCGTCCCATTTTTTGTGCGCCGGGCATGTTCAACAACTGGAGGTGAAAGTCCTTACACAATCTGATGACGATGAAGTGTAGCGAAGCGCAAGGATGCTAGTCGCGAGGCTGGGTCTGAAGGAAGCGTGGAGCAAATCCGCGAGCTGACGAACAGAAATCGGATACAAGGCAATTGCATTCGGACGAGCGAGCAAATGATCGCGAAGTCCACAGTCATCAAGGGATGCGGTTGTAGATCCGGCGGTTGTGCGGAGAAAGTGGTTGAACTTACCCCGGGAGGTTCTGCACTGTGTCCTGGAAACAGGACTGAGGAAGCCGCAAGGTGACCAGACCGCAATGCAGAACTCAGCAGAGGGCGTAGTAGTTCTCCCTGTCGAGCAAGCGCTGAAGTAGGTAGGCAGCCGATGTTGGAAACGAAGGCCCGAACGGTGCCCGCAAGGGCTTAAAGGAAAAGGCAAGTAGGACGCAAATCTCATGGACGACAAGCGACAGAAAAGCCAGATAGAACAGGTCTCAATGGCAAGAGTAGGAAGTGAAGCTTCCGATGGTGCCATGCGAGGGTTCGAATCGTTCAAGTCGGTAGGCGCAACTGAAAGCCTGGCGGAAACGGAGCACATGTTAGAGGAGGTGCTAGATAAAGAGAACCTGAAAAGAGCATTGAACAAGGTACTGGAAAACAAAGGTGCAGCAGGGATAGACGGAATGACCGTCGACAAACTGCCTGCCTATCTGAAGGAAAACTGGAAAAGAATCCGAAAAGAACTACTGGAAGGAAGCTACGCACCGCGGGCGGTGAGGCGAGTAGAAATACCGAAAGCAACAGGAGGAATGCGACAATTGGGCATTCCTTGTGCAATCGACCGCTTCATCCAAACAGCGATGCAGCAAGTATTCCAGAAGCACTGGGACGGAGCATTTTCTCAATATAGCTATGGATTTCGCCCAGGCAAATCGCAGCATCAGGCAATCAAGCAAGCGCAGGAGTATGTAAGCAGCGGATTGCGATACGTTGTGGACATTGATTTGGAGAAATTTTTCGACCGAGTCAATCACGATGTTTTGATGAGCCGGATTGCCAAGCGAGTGAAAGATAAGCGAGTGTTGAAGCTGATTCGAGCATACCTGAACGCCGGAATGATGGAAGAAGGCTTAGTGAAACCGACAGAGGAGGGTGTACCGCAGGGGGGTCCACTTTCACCGATACTTTCAAATCTGCTACTCGATGACCTCGACAAGGAGTTAGAGAAACGCGGTCTACGATTTGTGCGATTCACCGACGATTGTAATACATACGTCGGCTCGCAACGAGCCGGAGAGAGAGTGATGGAAAGCATCACGAAGTTTCTCAGCAAGCAGTTGAGACTGAAAGTAAATGAAGCAAAGAGTGCGGTGGGGAGACCGTGGCAGTGGCAAAGGAAGTTCTTGGGTTTTTCCTTTACGAATCAGAAGCAACCCCGACGCCGAATAGCGCCGGAAGCGCTGAAGCGAGCAAAGGAACGAATCAAGAGACTGACTTGCCGTAAACGCGGCAACACTCTGAAGCAGATTACCGAAGAACTAACCAGCTATTTGCGAGGTTGGATTGGCTACTTCGGATATTGTGAGACACCGAAAGTTTTGCAGGATTTGGAGAAGTGGTTGAGACGAAAACTACGCTGCCTCATTTGGAAGCGTTGGAAACGCAGCACCACCCGATTCAAGCGTTTAAGGGCGATGGGATTGACAATAACCCAAGCACGAGAGGGCGCCGGAAGCGGTGTCCACGGACCTTGGCGTATGAGTCAAACCCCACCCATCAACAGCGCCCTGTCAATAACATACTTTCAGTCACTTGGTCTTCCGGCTCTGATGTGCTCAAACACCGCTTAATCCGCCGAATCGCCGTATGCGGACCCGCTCGTACGGTGGTGTGGCAGGGAGGGACCGTGAGGTCCCCCCTATGCCGATCTATGCGCAACTCGCGCCAATTTGGGGATGCCATCCCCTTAACAACTCGGAAACGTTTTCATAGGCGTTCCGTGTTAATTTCCGACTGGGCCGTTTCTTTGGTGGCGTTATGAGCAAATACGAGCGCAATATTCAAAACGATGTGAATGCGGCGGTTACTGACAGTGGATGGCAGATGACACCGGAATCGCTGGCCTTGCTTCGGAAAGACATATTGCAGGAATCGAATAATCTGAAAGATGAAGGTGATCGAAAGAAATACTTTGCCCTTTTGAACGATCAACTTCAGTCCAAAGGTTGGCTTAACGGACATATTAAGATAGAAGGTGCTGAAAAAAAGTCACCAGCATTAGACATCAAATTCGATGATCGCCAAATCGTTTCCGTGCCTCTTACAGATCTAGTCAATGCAAACAATGCGCACAATAGGCTTGATGATGCCTCTTATGCTCAGAGCAGTTTTGACGTTTTTACTAAAGGCTCACTTTTAGATTTAGCAAAGTCAGTTCACGTAGCAGAAGAATCTTTGAGCGGGCAGCACTTTGGGGAGCATTACAAAAACTTTCTCGAAGACCTGAACAAAAAACTGCACGACGCAAACCTGCTTGCCCATGATCTGTACGTTGTAAGAGCGAAGTTTTCAGATGGAAAATTTGACCTGGAGCTTTGCCAAGGAAGTACTGATCCAAAATTGCGTTTACTAAGGCGGCTTGATCCTGCAAAAGACGAGCTTCCCAAAGACTAGCCGCACGGCTTCTTATCGATTTGGATGCGCTTAATACCACCGGAAATGGGCAAGAATCTGGAGAGTGGTTGAGCGGAACGATAATGTTGGTGTCCAGGCGAATTCAAAAATGGTTTTTCATTGCTTGCTGCATGCCTTTCGTTAATGTGCTTTCGGCCGCTTCCTCTTCTGACTACTCTCAGATCACGGAGGCGGAGGCCAACGCGTACAAGCGGGGCGAATATGCCAAGTCTCTCAAGTATGGGATTTATGCTCTCAAAGAAAAGCCGAATGACCCAATCGCGCGCTATTACGTTGCTGCTTCTTTGGCTGGTTTAAATCGTAAAAAAGAGGCAGCTCAGCAGTACGAACAAGCTGCTGCTTTTACTCACGATCCCAAGATTATTGAAAATATTCAGGCTGGTCTACAAAATCTCACGAAGTCTGGGCCCATTACTGCAAAGGCAGCGACAACGAAGGTGGAAGATGCTGCAAAGGTCAAAGACAAAGAAGGCAGTGATCCACCAAAAGAACTGACAACGGCTCAACAACAGGCACTAGATGCTGCTAAGCGTGAAATAGACGTTTTCCGAAAGGAGGCCGATCGTGCCATTGCCAGAATACATGACGAGGAGGCCGGTCAGTTGAGTGGGGTGGAGCAGTTTGAGTGGAAAGAAAAAGAAACAAATGGCAGAACCGAAAGGGTGTATGAGCAATCGTCGGCATACACAGACCTTTTTGAAAAATTGAAGAAAGCCGACGAACCTCGTATTAGCGAGATCAACGAACGATTTTTAAGCAGGAAAGCCCAAATTGAAAAGGCGGCAAATCTGCGTGTTTCGGCGTATGAGGAGGCCTCCAGAAACGGGGAAACACAGCAAAAAATGGGAAATGGACTTACGCAAGTTATGCCATTGGGCTCTAATATGTACGTTAAGAACCTCGTTAACTACGGCACCGAAAATCGTGTACCAGAATTGAAATCGCATGTACCAATGCAAAGTTTAGATGGCACTTCACATGGTGCCTCAAAATGACCCGCTCAATAGCTGTCTTATTGGTTCTTGCATGCTTATTCAGGGAAGCTTTTGTTTCGGAAGCAGCTGGCCAAGATTCCAAAACTCAGCCCAAAACATCGTCCAAAACTCAGCCCAAAACACTGCACGGCTACGTCGATTCACTCGGTGATATGTGTTCTTCCGCCGGTGTTACGCTCTCATCGCAAAACATACCTACCACAGTGGAAAATGTGAGGGCAGGCTCCTCGGCATATTATTCCGGATTGACCGAAGGAGACAAAATAATTGCTGGAAGCGTCGTGGACGACAAACTAAATTTGCTCATCCAGCGTAACGGTAAACAATACGCAGTCAAATTGAATACACTTTATAATCCGCGCGCCACTGAAACTGACAAAAGAAGCAAGGCTTCCACTGCTGATGCTGCAAAACAAGAAGAAAAGGACGCACTTTCAGAATTAGGAAAATACGACATCGTATTAGTGGTAGACCGCTCTGGCTCAATGAATGAGCCCGTAGACGGAGCTGGTGCCACCAAATGGAAGTGGTGCGCGGATAATATTTCCGAGTTTACCGGCAAAATCAAACCATACCTAACTGGTACTGGTATTGAGGTGGTAACGTTCGGAACGAGTTACTCAATTCAGAAAAACTCCTCTCCAGAGGAAGTGAAAGAACTCTTTTCAAAACAGTCACCACAGGGCTCCACTGATCTCGGTGCGCCGTTGAAAGCCGTTTTCGATCAGCACTTTTTGGAAGGTGGAACGAGGCCGATGCTTATTGCCGTCATGACCGATGGCATGCCAAATCGCGGTGCGATATTGAATAACGTCATTATAGACGCCACAAGAAGAATGCGTTCCGCCGATGAAATTCGACTTGTTTTTATGCAAATTGGCAGTGAGTTTGAGGGCCGGGCATTTTTGGAAACTCTGGATAACTACCTTGTGCACAACGGAGCAAAGTACGATATCGTCGATTCGGTTGCTTTCGGCACTATGGGAAAAGGTATGGTGGACCCGCTCATCAAAACTGTTCGGCACGATTATCATCCAGTTATGAAAAAAGGTCCGGAAGTTGCAACACCGGAACGTCAAGAATCCAATTACAAAACCGGCTCACCGCAACCGAAAAAGCCGAGCGAGCCATAGTGTTGGAAATACGGTCAGCTTTTGGGACTCAGCTCAAAGAGGCACATTCCAACTGGAGGCTGTGGCGACACCATCAGCGGTGTCGTTCTTGCCCGCAGGCATGATCGGAGCGACGTCTTGGAAGCGAGTTTGGTATTCTGAATAGTTCTTATTGAATGAAAGGGCTTCCTTAAATCTGATCGCGCTCACAACTTTAAAAGCGTCTGCAGCGGTCTTGACTGATTCCTCTGATGTTAGCTCCAGTTTGATCTTTACCGCTTTGCCCGTTGAATCGATTTCTGGGGACAAAGCAGTAGTATTGCATTTAGAGATCATTTCGCTAACAGGAATTTGCGTTGGATCGAGCAAGACCCAACTTGAATAGGGACTCTTCGGCGAGATGTAGACATAGGCTACTCCTTTCATCTGCGCAAGAGCCTTATAGATTTTCGATCGATGACAGGCGCAATTCAAGCCCTTAATATTGAACCTAGCAATTGAAAAATTTACTGGTACTGAATCGCCGGCAAACGTTTCGCAAGAAAGAAGTTTGGGAACCAAAACTGGTGCAAGAAGATCGTTGACATCGAGCGATGAAGATAGTTTCAATTCGTCTGCTGCTTTAGCTTGTTTAGCTTCTTTGCAATAAACATCCGCCAAAGCAAAATGATAGTCGGCCCACTTTGGCTGTATCGCAATTGCTTGAGCATAGGCTGACTGAGCGTTCTCTAGCCATGCTTGCCGTATCTCATTGTCCTTATTTTCGTCCGCCTTACTTTGAAAAATGATGCCGAGCTTAAAGAAAGCATCAACATCTGTCGGGTTCTTCAAATTTTGTAGGGCATTGGTCAAAAGCTCTTTCCCGGCGGCGGGATCACTAGCCGGCAGTAGCATGAGAGCAGACCGAACATAAGCTTCTGCTTTGATCGGCGACTTACCACGGAAAACATTTTCTTGCAACGCTTTCGCTTGTTCTGTCTTTTCTTCTCGCAGCAGCGCCAAAAATTGCAAATTTTCAGCGGCGGCCCGTTGGTCCGGTTTAGTTGCTAGCTTAGCTGCCTGGCTCGCGGTGTTTGCCGCCATATCCGGCTTGTCAATTTCCAGCCAAGTCTTTGCGGTCATGTAGTACCAACCGAAGTCACGATCTTTCCTATCTGACATCATCTGCAATATGTCCCG
>CAJCIF010000250.1 GCA_903970355.1 Actinomycetota bacterium | reverse complement strand
GCAAGCATCCCATTTCTGAACGCAAGTAATTGATCAGATCAAGAGCAAAAGTTTTTGCTTCAGAATCGTCAATTTCATTTTGATTTTCTTTGTGTTCCGCTAGTGCATCCAAATAACCAACATCAGCGCGCGGAGTCATATTGAGAGAATTCAAACCGCGCGAGAGCATTTCGAGAGGATCTGCACCAGGAACGCTCGTTGCCACTTCATCAATGGTCGTATCGTCTGCGCCCAAGATGGTTTGTTTCAGACGCTGTGTGCGATCGAATAAACTCTGGTTCGGGAACTGTTCCTTGAATATGGATTGTTCCAGCTCAGAAAGGCGGGCTTCGATCGGCGAAAATGACTTAGAGGCACCAAATACGACCTTCTCCATCCGTGCCACAGCAGGGTAATTGTCTTGCGCGGGCGAACTGGAATTCTCGGCAGTGGGGGTTTTGGTATCACTATTCGGGGTCGGCGAAGCTGTGTCCTTAGCTTCTTTCGTGGTGCCTGATCCCGGTCTTTCCGGAGTTGCGAGTTTCGGTGTTAATGGTGCCAATTTTGGTATTTCTGCCGGAGCAAGTTTGGGAGTTTCCGGCGAGAGTACCTCCTTCGAAATATTTTTGGTTGCATCGCTGGTCTTGTCGCTGGCTTTATCGCTAGTTTTGTCGCTGGCTTTGTCGCCTGTTTTGACTGGCGCTTTATCAGCACTTTTAGCTGCCGCTTTATCCACTGTTATGTCGGCACTCTTATTAACCGTGCTTTCTTCAGGAAGACTTTGACCATCCGATTGTTCGAGCGAGGACTGCACTCTGGAAAGAGGAGCATTGCCAGCGGTGGCATCAAGAGTAGCCAGATCGGTATCTGCCATGGCTAAGCCAGGAGAACACGAGGCCAGATGGAGAAAGGCTAATAAGAAACCAGTCGATGACTTCTTCACGATACGAGCAGTTCCGCGATTAACAATAGGGACATTCGATTTGACCGCTCCCTAACCATATTGTCGTTTCAAAAGGGGTTAGATTGGGTGACAAACACGTTCTTCATAGATTAAGTTTTTAGTTTCAAACCAGACTGGCGATCACCCCTTGGCGACCGGTATTGCCGCCGGATTGGCGGTGTGAGTAAAACATGTGGGGGTTGCATGCCGTACATAAATTGGCGACATCAATTAGTTCGACGCCAGCGAGTCTTAACTGCACGGCGTTAACGGCCTTGAGGCTCGGGTGCACCCGGCCATCCCTTTTTACAAATAGCCCATTTTCTTCAAATCTCTTCATCGAGCCTTCCCCGCCTCCAATTGAGCTTTGCAGTTGTTGGACTACATCGTCACCAGTTGGATAGCAGCAAGAACCAATCGCTGGTCCAATTGCAGCGACGAGCTGGCTCGCATTGGAGCCGGCTTTCACCATCGCCTCAACCGCCTTTGCGCCAATTCTCTGGGCCGTGCCCCGCCATCCGGCGTGCACAACGGCCAAAGTCAAAGTACGGGGATCAAAAATTACGATTGGCACACAATCTGCAAAATGCAGCAGTAACGGCAAGGATTTTGCCTTTGTCACAACGCCATCGACATCACCAACCACTTCTGGTTCCGTTACGAAAACGACGTGGTCCGAATGTACTTGAGCAGGCACAACCATCCTATCGAACTCAAGAATAAGCGCCTCACAAAGAGCGCGTCTATTCTTCATAGCGTCTTGGCGGGATTCATCTGTTTTCACATGGCGGCCGAGGTTAAAACTATCGAGAGGGGCTGGGCTGCTTCCACCGTTGCGCGTCGTAAAGGCATGCCTTAGATCGCCTTCGTAGCGACTCAAAAGCGGTGAAAAATAAAGCGGCAACCCACCAACATGCTTAAGATGCCATTCGTTTTCCGTGTGCACGTACTCCTCAAAAGTGGCCATAGTCATCGTAAAGTTAGCCCCCCACAAACAGTTATGCTCTGACCTGTTATGCCGCGTGCCCCTTCCGTACAAAGAAATGCAGTCAGGTCGGCTATTTCCTCTGGCTCGATGAATCTTTCTTGCGGAATTGAAAGACGAGCAATTTCAATCGATTCCTCAATCGGAATATTATGGTAAGCGCACCAACTCGGGTTCTGAAGCACTTCTTCAGCCATATCGGTTAGGACCCAGCCCGGGCAGATTGCATTTACCGTAATGCCATGTCTTGCAGTTATCAAAGCGATAGATTCCGTCAGTCCAATAATTCCGAATTTCGAAGCGGAATAAGCTCCAGCAAATACTTCACCCATTTTGCCAGAAATGGAGGAGATATTTATGATGCGACCCCAGCCCTTTTTTTGCATCGCTTCCAGTGTGATTTTTGAAAGAAGAGCAGGTGAAATCAAATTGACGAGGAGCGTTTCATCCCATCGTTGATCGGGGCAATCATCGAGTGCATAAGATTCCGAGATGCCGGCATTGTTTATAAGAATGTCTACTTCGCCAGCGCCTAGAATCATCTCCCTGAGCGAATCTTCGTCAGGTCCTTCGTTGCCGAGATCGACCGCAAGAGTCTGGCATTCGACACCTAATTTTTTGACCTGATCCTCCACCAAATTCAGTGTCACCCGATTTCGGGCTAACAGCAGCAAGTTGGCTCCGCAACTAGCTAATTTAAGTGCGATCGCTTTGCCGATTCCGCGGCTGGCTCCGGTCACCAGCGCTGTTTTGTCCTGCAGAAACTTGTTTTGGATATCGCTTTGTGTAATAGGAAGACTCAAATCGGATCACAATTGAAAGTAATAAACAACCATATTTTTACAAACATTGTGAATGAGAAATCAGCCTGAAACGCAAGAGAGATAACATTCAGACTCAAGCTGTTAGCTCGTTTTCAGAAACAACTTGAGAACCCTGTTAAACTATTGGCTTGTCTGTCTCTCCACAAATCCTTCTACTCTTAGGGGCTAGAATCGAACTAGAAACCCGGCTCCATTGTAGGATTCCGGACGAAGTTAGTCAAAAAATTCATTGTAATTAGGTGGTTCGTGATGAAGGTTAGGAAAATATTGAACATAACTAAGGTGGCGATCGGCGTAACGCCTGCCCTGGTTATCCAACTTCTAATAAGTGCGCCCAACGCCCTCGCCGCCGACGGCGACGTGCGACTGGCAGGTGTGCCAGTCGCACGTCGCCGTCGGCGGCGAGGGCGTTGGGCGCACTTA
>CAJCIF010000249.1 GCA_903970355.1 Actinomycetota bacterium | reverse complement strand
CGACGCGATCGGCGAGATCAATTAATTCCGCTTGCTTATTAAATTCACTGGCTAAAGCACGAGCCATTTCGAGTGCAACTTCCATCGGGGTGACAGCAAGAGTGTCGTTCCAAATTCGCTCCCAGCAATCATCGTTCATCGTCTTTTGCTGAACGCCCACAGCCATGCCTCTTGCCAGGTCGCTGAGAGTTTTAAAAGCAATAATCAAATCGTTCATTTGTACGTCCGTTTTTACATAGGATTGGCGTCCTGCTTGTATCCACTTGAAGCGCAAAGAACTCAAATCGAACCCGGTCGAATTCGCATTTTGGAGATTAGTTGCTGAAGTAAGTTCGCTCATTTTCTTTCGATAACCTTTTGCAGTTTTGTGCAGGTCTTGCACTTGCCAACTTGCTCAGCTTAGGACCAGGCACAACTTTTGTTGTTATCGACTTGTTAAACAGATTTCATAGTTGTTAAATACCAGCAGTTGGCTTTCTTCGCCCGCGATTGTTGTTGAGACAACATTTTTACGATGCGGAAAACGAAGCTCAGGTATTTCCCCAGTTTCACTTGAAACCGGTGCCCCTAGAATCGAAAAGCACACAGGTAAAGCGAGGAGGGGGTTCCATGCTGCCAATGTCTAAGCTTAAGCAGTACTTTTCTGTTCGGAATCTAGCTCTCCTCGCGCTTCCTGCCGCATTTTCTTTACTCCTGGCCATGCCTTCTGCCAAAACAAAAACCATCTATACAGGCCTTCTCAAAGGACCTGGATTTGCAAATACAAACAGTCCAGAACAAATAGAACAAAAGGTGGCGGCGATCGCTTCCAAATATGATGCTGCTTATTCAGCTGCAACGGCGCCCAATCCAGGCATTGAAAATTGGGCTGAAATTCAGCGTAAAGCAGGAAAATCTGCGCGTCGTTCAGGAAGAATCAACAAGAGAGTTTACTGCCCTTGGGCCGGCGGTCGTTCCAGTCTTGCTCAAAATGAAAGATACAAGAAGCTGTGGTTGGGCAGTAGCGAGTGTTATTGAAAATCTTGGTGACAGTGCAACAGAACCGATTCTTGATTATCTAAGAAACGGCGGACAAAACTACTATGTTTTTGCGAATTACTTTAAAAACGAAGGAACGACAGGCACGGACAGATTAGCATCGTTTTTCGATTCATCGTCTCCCAAAGTGAGGGAAACAGGCGCAATGGCGCTTGCTGATGTCGTGCAATACGGCGCGTTACTAAGCCCTGCTACCGTGCGCACAGTTTGCACGAAAAGCCAAAATGACGAAAGTCCCAGAGTGAGAGCAGCGATGCTTACACTTTTGGGAAGAATCGGCCCTCGCAATGCCGATGTTCGCGCATCAATAGAGCGCGGCTTATCGAGCGACGCCGATCCGTCCGTGCGTAATGCGGCAGTGACCTGTCTTACAGAATACTCTCGTTTACAAAATTTCGAACGCAATGATGAACTTGCCAAATTGATCGTTCAAGAGCTTTTGCATGATGATTCTCCTGTCGTGCGAGCCAGTTGTGCCAATACTCTTGGTGCCACAAAACTCAGTCCGGCTCTCGCCGTTCCTGCCCTCCAAGAAGCATTGCACGATAATTACAGCTCAGTGCAAGACCAGGCCATTTCCGCCTTAATGCGTTATGGACCACTCGCCAGCCCGGCTGTGCCGGATCTGATCAAATTGATGCAAGCGGGATCACCCAAAATCGCATCGATCAATTCTGCACTTGCTGTGATTGGTCCTGCCGCTCACGAAGCGCTACCCGAATTGGATAAGCTCTTAGAGAACGATGATGTACAGGTGCGTGCTTCTGCGATCACTGCTGAAAGCGGTATTCGGCGTGAGGCTTACGTACCTGTCTTAACGAAGCTATTGTTTGATAACGATTGGCAAATTCAGAACGCAGCCGTAAACGGTCTCTCTCAAATGGGTGCTAGAGCCCGTTCGGCAAGCGGGGCTTTGAGAGAATTAGAGCAGCAAACGAAAAATCAAAGCGTCAAATGGGCAGTTCAAAATGCCCTACGCATGATTGAAGGTAGCTAATGCGGCAACAGATTTAGCTTCTGAATTGCCGGCCACAACATGATTTTCCAGCATGCCTACCTTCTCGAGCGCAATTTGCAATTGATCACCAGCTTTCAAGAACACTTGCGGATTTCTTGCCGCTCCGACACCACTGGGAGTGCCAGTTGATATGATATCGCCTGGCTTCAAGGTCATAATCTGCGTAATGTAGTTTATGGTTGTGCGAACATCAAAAATAAAATCAGAAGTGTTGGCGTGCTGCATAACTTCGCCGTTTAGCCGCAACTCTATTGTCAAATTATCAGGATTTACGACTTCGTCACTCGTGACCAGATAAGGACCAATCGGACCAGCACCATCAAAGGTTTTGCCCTGCAAAAACTGCAACGTTCTGTTTTGAAAATCACGTACAGACACATCATTGAAGATCGTATAACCAGCAATGCACCTTAATGCATCCTCGTGTGAAACTTCTTTGCATGTGGTGCCAATTACAATTGCCATTTCCGCTTCGAAATCCACCATGTTCGATATCTTTGGCAGGACAATAGGCTGTTTGTGACCAATCAAAGTATTCGCATATTTCGCAAACAAAGTTGGGTATTTAGGTAGCTCTCGACCCATTTCTTGCACGTGAGCTCGGTAGTTCAAACCTAAACAGATAATTTTTTCCGGTTGCTGCACAGGCGGCAGAAATGTTACGTCCGCCTCTGGGAAAGCGAGTTTTTTTGATTTCATATCTTCAAGAGTTTTGCCTGACTGCGCCTTTTCCAGTAAAGTAACCGCTGCATTTTTGGCGTCATCACCTGCTTGCAGAAACTCAAGCAGCGTCTTTGGAAATTTTGCATTTTGTTCAATAGTATTAGCCAGTCCGGGCAGATCAACTAAACAGTTATTGCAATTGGCACCGAATTTAGTTTCACCATTTACTGAGAATGTCGCTAATTTCACTTTTTAGCTCCTTTGGTTTTTGCTTTAGTTCTATGCACACTACCTACAAAATCTTGAATTACAGCAGCTATCATTTCCGGATTTTCCATCGGAATGAAATGGGTTTTGGTTAAAAAATGCATGTCCCTGCCTTGCTTTAGTAGGCTCGCTAATTTGGGGTTGGTTGGAGAACAATCGAAATCCAGTTGCACATTATCCATTTCCTTTCCGGCTCGAATAACTAGAACAGGAATTTCTATCTTCGGCAGCTCCTCGTAAATATTGGAAAAATGCGAATCGCCCATTACGTAAATGGAAGCTTCAAATTCGGGCTGACAGGCCAGCACAAAACCTTCACCGCCAGGTTCAGGCAGGACACCATATTCACAATAATCTTGCAGAACAGCCGGTTTCCAGCGACTAAACGGAACACGATCAGCAAAGCGTTGCTGCATTTCTTGCCATGATTGCCATTGATTACGTCGGCGGGTGACAGGGTGTGATTTATAGTCCGGCATCGGTTCATCTGGTTGCAGGTATTTTTCCGGTCTAAAAATCACTGGGTCAATTAAAACAAGACCAGAAAATATTTCGGGGTTTTGACTTGCTGCCAATGTTAGAGAATGACCACCCATCGAATGCCCAATGCCAATGGCTCCTTGCAAGCCCAGTTGTGACGCAACTGACTCAGCGTCCTTGGCTGCATCTCGCCAATTGCAGGGCGGCTCGGATTTGCCACTGCGGCCGTGCCCTCTTGTTTCCATGGCATAGCAATTATGATCGCCGAGGCGTTCGATTACCTCATCCCAGCATCGTCCGTGAAAACCTGTGGCATGGAGGAAAAAGAGTGTCGGTTGTAGTTTTCCGGCCCAATGCCAAACTGCGATCTCCAAACCGTTGACGTTTATTTTTAAAAGCTCTGGTTCTTTTCGAATTG
>CAJCIF010000248.1 GCA_903970355.1 Actinomycetota bacterium | reverse complement strand
CGCATGCCTAATTTCAATTTGCTAACGGCATCAGAAGATGCCAAAAAGCAATTGGAAAACGAAAACATTTTGATCGTTCATGCCAACAGATTGGTGCGCCGTCGTTTCTCGAGAATACTCGGAAACTCCTATCGCATTTTCGAAGCGGATACCGCAGAACGCGCCCTTGAACAAATCAAACAGATGAATATCGATCTCGTCATTTTGGACAACTATGTTCTTAGTGACAACGGACAACCGATGTGTCATGTTCTTCGTGAATCAGATGAATTCAAAAATATTCCCATCATTCTTGTAACGTCCGACGCCAATCCAACCGCTCGCATTCAAGGGCTGAATATGGGTGCAGACGATTGCCTTTCGGAATCTGTATTAGATCCGGAAATTCTTGCCCGGGCGAGATCATCGTTGCGTCACCGCCAGGCCGAGCGCGAATTAGCCTTGCAATTGCAGCGCCTCGAAGATCTTTCCGAACGATTGAAGAGCGCTACTGAAAAATTGGCGAGCGACAAAGAATTGCAGATGCAACGCAATCATGAATTGAAGCTGGCTCGCTGGGAATCTGATGTGCTGCGGATGCAGGACACATTGGTGCACCGCATCAGTAATACAATAAGACGTTCTTTCAACATATCCCAGAACCTGACAGACATGCTCGAAGAGCTTGCCGGATGGTTGAATCTTGATGGCTGTTACATCGTCATGCCATCAGAAGCAGAACCGGAAGATTCAATTCGCTGCCAGTATGCCAATAGCGAAGATTACACCGTCAAAGAATTCGATCTTGATTTAAAAGCACTCGATATTTTCCAGAGAGACTATTCACCGGAACAGCCTTTGATCGTAAATGACGCCATGGCCGATCCGCGCATGGAAGCGTACAGGCAAGACGCTTTTGGCAGGCTCCACATATTGTCGATTTTCTTTGTGCCGATCACTTACGAAGAAAAATTGCTTGGGCTCCTGGTTGGCTTTAAGTGCGAAACAGAAGGAAACTGGACGCGAGACAACGAAACGTTTTTGAAATCGGTAGCAGACCAGGTAGCAACTGGTGTGACAAACGCACGATTGTATGCCCGTGTTCAACGTCAAGCCACAACAGACGGATTGACAGGACTCTTCAATCATCGCACCGGTCAAGAAAAACTGGCTGAACAATTGCGGATAGCAGAACGTTATCAGCGCAATGTTGCCGTGTTGATGATTGACGTAGACCATTTCAAATCTATCAACGACAACTATGGTCACCCTGCGGGAGACAGCGTTTTGAGATCGGTCGCCAAACTGATTCAACGAGAAGTTCGCGATGTTGACTTACCCGTTCGCTATGGTGGAGAAGAGTTTCTTCTGGTACTGCCCGAGGTGAATCAAGAAGGCGCCATAGTGGTGGCGGAACGGATTCGCAAAAATCTGGCGGCGCTATCAATTCAACATGACGGCATCGAAATCAAAGTAACAGCCAGCCTGGGCATAGCGGCTTTTCCCGATGATGCCCAGAGCCAGCAACATTTGCTTGACCTGGCTGACAAATCGCTTTATTTGTCCAAACGCCTGGGGCGTAACCAGGTGCATACGGCATCTGATCTGATGTTTGAAGAAAGCGCTCCGGCCGAGGAACAACCTGCTCAACCAAAATCAACATCTGAAGTTGCCACTCAGGTAAAAGGAACGCAACCATTTGTGCCTCCAAGCGTGACGCCGGAAGCCCAGGAAAAAGAAGAACTGGTTCCAGAAGTCGTCGATATGGTGAAAGCTCTGGCATCGGCCCTCTACTCTAAATCTGAATACAACAAGGTTCATCATCTCGAAACAGCTCGTATTTCGGAACTGCTTGCCCGAGTGATGGGATTATCGCAACAACAGGTAGAACAAATTCGTGTTGCCGGCTTGCTGCATGATGTCGGCACTCTTTCCATTCCTTCCGATTTGATAAACAAAGAAGGAATATTCTCGGAAGAAGAAAGACAAGTTATCAATCAACATCCCGTTTTAGGTGCAGAGCTGCTTAGACCGATTCGGGCTTTGCGGGACATCTGTGAAATTCTTGAAAATCACAACGAACGCTGGGACGGCACTGGCTATCCACGTGGGCTGAAAGGCGAAGAAATTCCCCTCCCGGCTCGCATTCTTTCCATAGTTGATTCCTATCACGCCATGATTTCAGACAGACCGTATCGTCGAGCCCTGTCGCAAGAAGTCGCCGTTGAAACATTGAAAAGCGGAGCCGGCTCCCAATGGGATCCATTCCTTGTGGATATTTTCATTGCTGTTCTAGCCAATCTCAAAAAGAACAGTACTGAAATGAATCCTAGCCTCGATCCGCCGCAGTAGCACCGTTTCTTTCCTCATCTTCCGGCTCTTCCAGCAGCGCCATATGATTTGGAACGTTAATGGTACGCCAACTTCCTGTGATGACACCGGAATCTTCTTGATCTTTCAGTTCACCAAGGGCGGTATTGTAGTTCTTCTCAAGCCGAACCGTAGTTGGATGCTGTGAACCCAGCTTGGACTTACATATATTGAGGGCAATCTCGTAAGATCTTGCCGCCTGACGAATTTCCTTTGCGGCATACTGAACGGAAGCAACGTTCTGCCAGCCACAAGCCACGTGAGGGTGATCTTCACCGTATATTACAGTGCAAATGCGAATGTATTCTTTCGCGCATCGAATCGCCTCATCGAATTGCTTTTGAAAGTATTTCAACTTACCAAGGTTATCGATTGCTTCGGCCGTCTCCATGCTCTCCGATCCAAATCGCTTCTTTCTTAGCGAAAATGATTCGTTATAGAACTTCTCGGCCGCATCAAAATCCTTAGCACTGATGCAAGTTTGTGCCAGAGCATCGAGGCAATAAATGTATCTTCCGTCTTCATTCCCTTTCAATTCAACAGCAAGCTTTTCAAAAATTTGGCGCGCGGATTTAAAATCGCCTTTGTCTTTCAGTTCAATGGCACTATCGCGAAGTTTGATGATTTGCGAATTGGACATCGACTTGACGCCGGAATTGCCATCTTCCCCTTTCGGTTTTGGCTTTTCCTTAGGTGAAGATTGGTCGCCGTGTTGCCAGTTCAGTTCTTTGAGGGCGTCCTCCACTAAAATGTCTCGGCGTTGTGCATATTCAAAGACGATGCACGCATGTTCAACACTTAGCTTGCCGCCAACGGCCATTTTGTAGCAAATTTCGGCGCGGGAAAGATTCTGTTCGTCCGTCAGTTGACCAAGCATCAAAATCTGTTTGATCAAACTGGTATTGTGCTTTGCCATCTCAAAAGCTTCAGCCAGACCTTTTTCATCAATCTGCTTGAGCTTTTGGAGAAACTCTAAGAAAGGCATGCGAGGTTGGCCTAACTTTGGCTGCTCAGCTTCGCCCTCGGTCATGCTCGCGAATGCTTCCGATAAAGATTTTCCGTCGTTAACCGTCATGAGGATGACACGGGCTTGATCCAACCGCATCTGATTTTCCGCAATCATTGTTTGGATGGTGAGAGCGGCTTCTAATACGGTTCGGTTAACGAGCTTGAGACCAACTAAAACTTCACCGATCGGCTTCTTCTGGGTAAGACCGTGTTCCAGAGCCGTAACCAACTCACTATCAGAAATCAAACCGGCTACGGAAAGCAGTTCTCCCAGTCTTGGAGCACTGCGGTTCGGCATGTCGTAAAAGCCTTTTGATTTCAGAAAACTTTCAAGGGGAATCTGGCGTCTCTTCGTTTCTTTGAGAGCTTCAATCGCCTGTTCCTTTTTCAGCTTTTTATCGCGCACCATAATTTGTGCGTTAATGGCGGCCGTCAAAAGAGCTTCCGTGAGCACGCCATTAAGAACCAGCACTCTCCCAAGAGGAAGCCGCACTTTTTCCTGGTGCTTGAGCGCTGCCGTTAGTTGATCCGGCGTTACGAAATTTGCATCGCAAAGTAAGTGACCGAGCGGTAAAGTATCGCCCTGATCGGGCGGCAACCAACCGAGCTTGTAGAGGGCATTCTCGAAGGGCAGGTTTTCAGATCGAGTAACGGCAATTGCTTTCTGGGCAAGTTCGTAATCAATCATGCTCTCGCGCAAGAAAGTCTGAGCCCGAATGAGATTGTTAAGGTCGGTTTCCGACATGAGCTCGGCCATAACGAGCACTCGTCCTACAGGCAAAGACGTTTCCGTCGAAATGGAAAGAGCCTGATTTAAATCGTTGGCGTCAATCAGGCCCAAGTTTATGGCCAATTCGCCAAGCTGATATTTGCTGCCGATTGTCTTCATTTCCGTGCAACCCTCTAAATCAATTTTCCGAAGTTAGCTGATGCAACTCGGCATCGGCAGGAACTGTAATGGTCCGCCAACTTCCGGTGATCACACCGACACCGCGCACGGGTTCGATTTGCGCTTCTTCCAATGCTTGTGCAGCAATGTTGTAATTGCGTTCGAGCCGAATTGTGGTTGGATGGCTAGGACCGAGAGATTTACGGCAGATGTCTACCGCTATTTCATAACCGCGAACTGCTTGTCTAATTTCTTTGCGGGCATAGTGAACGGAAGCAACGTTTTGCCAGCCGCAGGCAACGTGTGGATGTTCCGGCCCGAGATTCTTGCGGCAAAGACGAATGTATTCATTGGCACAATCGAGAGCCTCGGAAAAGCGCTGTTGAAAGTAATGCAGCTTACCAAGGCCGTCGATGGCAACTGCCGCTTCCATGCTTTCATTGCCAAAAAGTTCTTTCTTGCGTCTTAAAGCTTCATTGGAATAGCGTTCTGCTGATTCGAGATCTCGGCAGTGAATGCAGGTTTGAGCCAGTGCATCCAGACAGTTGAGATACCAGGTTTCATCTCTGTTTACAAGTTCAACCAGTAGTTTCTCGAATATCTCGCGAGCGGCAAAAAAGTCGCCGCGGCTGTCGAGTTGAATGGCGCTGTCGCGTAGAGCAACGATCTGGCCAGAACTTAGATGCTGGCCGGGAGCAGGTTGGCGACTTGCGGCTTGAGTATTGTCCGGACCGCCTTGCTGCCAGTTGAGTTCTTTAAGAGCCTCGGAGATGTTAATGGCTCGTCTTTGCGCGTATTCAAAAACAATATAGGAATGCTCCATGGTGAGTTTGCCGCTTAAAGCAAGGCGGTAGCATTCTTCCGCTCTTTCTAGACTGGCTTCATTGGTTAACTGTCCCAGTAAAAGTATTTGCTTCACCAGATTTGTATTCATCTTGGCTATTTCAAAGGCGCTTTCGAGAGAAGATTCATCAATTTGCTTGAGATTTTCCAGAAAAGTTAAAAACGACATGCGCTCTCGCGCCTCAGCCAAGCGCTCGGGCGGCTTTGTATCTTGGTTTGTGGCCTCTTCGAACGTCATCCCATCGTTCACGGACATTAGGATGGAACGAGCCTGGTCCAGCCGAATCTTGCCTTCCGTTATGTAGTTCTGAAGCTTGAGTGCTGATTCCATTACAGTTCGGGAAACGAGATGCGCTTCAACAAGAACTTCCCCAATTGGCTTCTGGAGGGTAAGACCATGTTCGAGAGCCGTTATCAGTTCTGCATCCGATACCAAACCGGCAACCCGCAAAAGCTCTCCCAGACGAGGGCAATTGCGATTGGGCATTTCATAGAAGCCCTTTGTTTTGAGAAAGCTCTCAAGGGGTATCTGCCGTTTCTTGGTTTCCTTGAGGGCTTCAACAGCTTGGTTTCGGTCCAGCTTTTTGTCCCTAACCATAATCTGGGCGTTAATTCCCGCTGTTAATAAGGCTTCCGGAATGACGCCGCTTAGAACTAGCACTCTTCCCAGGGGAAGATTGACCTTCTCTTGTTGTTTAAGGGCGGCTTCAAGTTGATCGTCGGCGATTATCTTCGCATCGACTAAGAGCTGACCGAGAGGCAGTGGTTCGCCCTGATCGGGCGGTATCCAACCACATTGATATAAGGCATCGTCGATGGAAAGCGCCTGATAACGTGCAATTTCCATGGCCTTGGCGACTGTCCGCACATCTACCATCTCTTCGCGCAAAAGGGTTTGGCATCTAACCAAGTTATCTAGATCGCGCTCGCTCATGAGCGCAGACATGACAAGGACGCGTCCAACCGGTAAACCGGTATCGCCTGAAAGCGCAAGCGCTTCAGATAAATTGCGCTCGTCAATCAAGCCAAGGTTAATGGCCAGTTGCCCGAGCTGGAACCTGTCAGTAATAGACTGCATGTGGCGACCCCTGTCGCAATACCCCGCCATAAAATATCTGCCCACCATTATGATTGATCATGCTTAAACATGGGTTTTTGTTTTAGCTTTGCTGCAAATTAAGCAGTTGCCAACATAGTGCCGGCTCCTTGGTAAAGCACAGCAAAGGTGCACAAATGGAAAAGCCATAGGACCGAAATCCGAAAAGGAAACAAGTCACTAACAACTTCGTCTAACTGCAATTTCTGTTTGCCACCATATATAGTGGCGTTGCTTTGTGCCTCTCAACAGAGCTTCTGAAATCCAAAAACGCTCAATTACAGCACAGCCCGCTTAAAATTCTTTTTTTTCAAATTGAAGCGAACCGATAACGGAAGGGTCACACAAGTTCCCGATTGAGGTAGGAACTTCTCCGAAAAGAGCCTGTACGGTAGGCACTTCCACGGTTGAGCTAGCTCGGGGGACTACCAGAAGCGAGTTCACCTACCCCGCCTGCTGGATAACTTGCAGGCTGGATTACAGAGGGCACTTCAGACAAGTAGGATGTTGGTATTGAGAGCAAGGAGCGCAGGCAAATGAAAACTTCTAAGAACAAAAATTCCACATTAAAGTTAACGGTGATTACCAATGATGCGTTGGTCAATCAAGAGAAGAGAAATTCGAACGTATTGAGATTCAATCACTTTTTCGCAGTTATTGACGGGAACAGCGCCAAGCGTACTTGGCATGAAAATATGCAGGCTCAATTAGGCGCTGCCTAAACTTTGAACCTAACTAATTGCACCTGCTCTCAATCAGAATGCACTAGAAAGACCTGTTGTTGACAGGTCTTTTTCTTTTCGATATCAAATCCGATACCATCGCTAGGCCTTACAATATCGCCTGAGCGGACGTGGAACTATCATTTTGGGCCGCACGATGCAAGTTCATCTATAATGCCCTTTAGGAGAGTAGGCAGTCTATGGCGGTGTCGGCAATAAACGACAACCAACTCCCATTGGCAATTTCGAGCTGAGATGGAAGAGCAGACGAAAATAATCAAAGTATTCATCGTAGAAGACCATAACGTGACGCGATACGGTCTGAGATTGATGCTTCAGGCCGATCCTTCTTTTAAAGTGGTAGGAGAGGCCGCTGACGGCAAGGTTGCCTTGACTGAAATTGTTGGAACTGCGCCTGATGTAGCTTTGATAGATATTGGTTTGCCCTCGATGGACGGTATAGCACTCAGCCAGAAAGTCAAAGAGCAGAGTCCGGCAACCAGAATAGTAATGTTCACCTCACGTGATTCTTCAGACGAAGTCATGGCGGCGTTTGCAGCAGGTGCAGATGGATACTGTCTCAAAGAAGCTTCGGAATCTCAACTAAGAATGGCAGTCAAGTCAGTCGCAGAAGGGGCGATGTGGATTCACCCTTCAGTTGCGCAAGCAGTACTTGGACGGAGTATGACAGCCCCGCAAGGCTCAGCCCGTCCCAAAGTTGAACACAAAATGGATTATGATACACTCTCCGAACGAGAGCACGAGGTGCTCCGGTACATGGTTGCCGGCATGAGCAATCAGCAGATTGCCGAAGAACTCATTCTAAGTATAGAGACCGTAAAAACTCATGTTCGCCATATTTTTGAGAAGCTCGCCGTCGCCGATCGAACTCAAGCTGCCCTCAAAGCAGTCCGCGCCGGTTGGGTCGAGTAGGACCAATAGCGAAGCGCAGCCGTTGCGAGGAGCAATGGCGGAGCGGAGCGTAAACACGCGCGGAGAAGTTGCGAAGCAGCTTCGGAGCGTTTACATAAGGAGGCATTTCGAATGAGGCAAGCTTCGTTCGCCCTTGTTTTAGCAGTTGCAGCTATTGGCTTTTTTAAGCCCGTGAGAGCGCAGCAATCTACTAATCCAATTCCGTTCACCAACCCAACCAATCCAAGCTTTAGCTTGTCACCAGTCAATAGCGGCACCCCAGCCGGAGCCATTCAAAGCGGGCTTGTCTCTACAAGTGGTGGTGCCACCATCACAACTGCCGGCGCAATTAGATCATCTTTGCCGGGCACCACGAGCGGATCTGGTGGCGCTGGTGGTATAGGCCGTTTGCTAACGCCGGCTGGTCTTACCGGTGCTGTCGGAATTGGCCGACTAGCCCCGCCAGGAAATAATCCCAATCTTAGCGTCGGGTTCGTACCAGTGTACGTTCCCAGTGCTGCCAGTACTAATGCTGCTCTTGGCCTTACCAATAGTGCCTCTGGCTTGCCACAACAAAACAGCATTGCCGGTTTCGGTGCCAACCCGAGCGGTACCAGTACTGCAAGCGGTCCATCAAACGTTTCCGGTACCGGTTCCGGAGCTAGCAATACGCCACCAAACGTGGTTCAAACAAACCCAACGAGCGCTTCCGGCGGGGTTTCAAACCCAACCGGCGCTTCCGGTTTAAGAGGAAATGCTTTGAACTACCAGCAGTAAATTCAACTGGCTGACCTATAAGTCGATCTTTAAGGAAGTAAAGAGTTCTTAAAAAATCAACCTGGATGATGCTTTGCGGTACAAAACGCGCGGCGGAACGTCCTTATACGTGGCATGCTAGATGTATGGGGTTCGAAATAAACACCTGGGGAGAGTCACGATGACTGTAGTGAAAGACAATTGGGAAATCAAAGGTCCCGCCACTCACACACATATAGAAGATCGGGTCTTAACCAAAGATGCAATGTCTTTTCTTGCCGAATTACACAAGAAATTCAACGGCAGAAGACTCGAATTGCTTGGTGAACGAAAGAAACGTCAAGAACTGATCAACAATCATCAACTGCCGAATTTTCTTAAAGACACAGCCGATATACGCAAAGACGATTGGAAGGTAGCAGAATGTCCTGCCGATCTTTTAGACCGCCGCGTTGAAATCACAGGGCCTGTCGAAAAGAAAATGATGATCAACGCCTTTAATTCCGGCGCCAATGTTTTTATGGCCGATTTCGAAGATGCGCTTTCACCAACTTGGATAAATGTCCTGGAAGGGCAGGCCAATCTGCAAGATGCCATTACTCGAAAACTCGCTTTCGTGAGCAGTGAAGGTAAGGAATACAAGCTCAAAGATCAGATTGCCACGCTTGTTGTTCGCCCGCGCGGATGGCATCTTAATGAAGAGCATTTCCACGTTGAAGGCGCGCCGATCTCGGCCAGTCTTTTTGATTTCGGATTATTCTTCTTCCACAACGCACATCAACTGCTGGAAAGAAAAAGCGGTCCGTATTTCTATTTGCCGAAAATGGAAAGTCACCTTGAAGCTCGGCTCTGGAACGATGTTTTCAATTTTGCTCAAGACTATTTAAAGATAGCGCGTGGCACTATTCGAGCGACGATTTTAATCGAAACGATCTTAGCCGCCTTCGAAATGGATGAAATTCTCTATGAACTGCGTGATCACGCCGCGGGCTTAAATGCCGGCAGATGGGATTACATCTTCAGCATCATCAAGAAAATGAGCAGGAACAGGAATTTCATTTTTCCGAACCGCTCGCTAGTAACTATGAGCGTTCCATTTATGGATGCCTATTGCCGGCTTATGGTTGAGACATGTCACCGCCGTGGTGCTCATGCTATGGGAGGTATGGCTGCCTTTATTCCGAGCCGAAAAGATGCTGAAATCAACAATAGCGCCATCGCAAAAGTGAAAGAAGACAAAGAGCGAGAAACTGAAAGAGGCTTCGACGGTACATGGGTTGCACACCCGGATCTCGTGCCAATTGCCAGGGAAGTGTTCGACAATGCTCTCGGTAAAAGGCCGAATCAAAAAGATAAACCGTTGACGAATTTAACCGTCACAGCCGATCAAATTCTCGGCACGCACATAGAAGGTGGCAAGATCACCAAATCTGGCATCACGAGCAATATCAGTGTGGCATTGCAATACATCGAATCCTGGTTAAGAGGACAGGGCGCAGCCGCCATAAATAACCTGATGGAAGATGCTGCTACTGCAGAAATTTCACGGGCACAGCTTTGGCAATGGATCCGTCTTAGTGCCATAACGGATGAAGATGAGATGGTAACTCTCACGCTTTACAAAACAATCAAAGAAGAGCAGTTGGAAACACTAACAAAGGGCGGTGCAGGTCATTTCAAAGAAGCAGGTGAGATCTTAGACGAATTGATTAACAACGAATCGTTTATTGAGTTCCTCACCATTCCGGCATATGCAGTCCTAAACCGTCTTCACGGTTAACGGCATCAATGCTAAACAGGTATCTAATCAGGAGGTAGTCGGCATGAGTCGGCATTCAGCAGAAGATGAGGCAAAAGAATTGGAGGGCCGGTGGTCTACCGATGATCGATGGCGTGGTATTCGCAGAGATTATTCCGCCGCTGAAGTAATGAAGTTAAGACCTTCACTTAAGGTGGACTACTCTCTGGCACAACATGGAGCCGAACAACTCTGGAAACTCCTCGAGAAAGAACCTTATATTTCATGTCTTGGCGCTCTCAATGGCTCTCAGGCTGTGCAGGCAGTCAAAGCCGGTCTCAAATCTATTTATATGAGCGGCTGGCAAGTTGCTGCAGACGGTAATCTCTCTGCACAAACTTATCCGGACCAAAGCCTCTATCCATCTAACAGTGTTCCAAATCTGGTTAAGCGCCTCAATAACGCTTTAACTCGGGCCGATCAAATTCATGCCGTAGAAGGGAAGCGCTCAACTAAATGGTATGTGCCGATTGTTGCCGATGCGGAAGCAGGTTTTGGCGGGCCATTGCACGCCTTCGAGTTGATGAAAGCAATGATTGAAGCCGGTGCTGCCGGAGTGCATTTCGAAGATCAACTGGCCGCCGAAAAAAAATGTGGACACCTTGGTGGCAAAGTGCTTGTACCAACCTCACAATTTATTCGCACCCTGGCAGGAGCAAGATTGGCTGCTGATGTGTTGGATGTGCCCACCATTATTATTGCCCGTACAGATGCGCACAGCGCCACACTTCTAACATCAGATATAGATCCGCGCGATAAAGCGTTCATTTATGGTGATCGAACCGACGAAGGTTACTATAAAGTGGAAGCAGGAATTGAATCCGCAATTGCGCGTGGTCTGGCTTACGCTCCATATGCCGACTTGCTCTGGTTTGAAACATCAACACCAGATATCGAAGAAGCGGAGCAATTTGCCAAAGCCATTCATGCCGAGTATCCAGACAAAATAATGGCTTATAACTGTTCGCCTTCTTTCAATTGGAAACAGCACCTCGATGACAAGGCGATATCTACTTTCAACAAGCGTTTGGGAGAATTGGGATACAAATATCAATTCATTACTCTTGCTGGTTGGCACGACATCAACTTGTCAGCATTCAACCTGGCCCGCGACTTTGCAAAAGAAGGAATGCCGGCTTACGTACGTTTGCAAGAAGAAGAAATAGAAGCTGAAAATCTCGGCTACACGGCAGGAAGACATCAGCGTGAAGTCGGCACTGCTTATTTTGATGAAGTGCTAATGACAATAACAGGCGGCTCAGCATCCACAGCTGCATTCGCCGGTTCAACAGAAGCCAGTCAGTTTAATGGTTCCAATAAAGCCAGTGCAGTTGAAGCGGAAAAAGCCAGTGACTCAAAAGTCACGTAGAATTAGAGGGCGGTCTACGTCGTCCCCATAGAGGAAGGCCAATGCACTGCCAGAAATGCAAAGCGTCCGTTGATTCCGGATGGCAATTTTGTCCTAAGTGCGGTTCGAAGGTTAAGCAATTGAGCGCTGAAGAAAAAGCGCTCATCATCACATCGGTAGTGAAAGTAGCCAATGTCGTTGAAGATTGGCGAGCAATTTATCAACCGGTTCTCAACGCTGTAGGCATTCCTATGAAAGAAGTGGAAGCCGCCATTTCTGAAGACGGCCGGATAGCCACTTCCAGAGGACATTCCGAAACAGCGCTAGTAACAAGACAGTATGATCCAGCCGGCGTGCGGGCCAAAATATTGGAAGTGATCGTCAGGCAAGCACTTGCTGGTGTAGCGTGGCGTGAAGTTTGCGCTGGTCCGATGCAGGTTAATGGCATAACGCCTGAAGAAGTCGAAGCAGAAGTGAAGCGGCGCAAAGAGCTGGCGAGCAAGAGCAGTTTATTGAGCCTGGATATCAAAGACTTGCCTGCAAAAATTGCAAAGGCCCTCAAACGACCTTTCAACCTGGAAGAGACATTAATGTGGACGCTCAAGAAAGACCTTGAGTTACGCAAGCAAATTCTGAATACGATTGCCCAGTATGCAATTCTCGGAAAAGATTGGGAAGATGAATTTGCAGCCTGGATCCGCGTTTATGAAATTACGGCTATAGAACTGGAAAAAGAGATCGAAGCCGGCGCGAAATTGAAAACACCGCCTTCACTTTCCTCACATTTAGTTGGCATCAGAGCGAATCTCGTGAAGTTGTTGAGCGGTGATGATCCTCAAACCGCTGCTTCGGTTAATCGTGCTCTTGGTCAATTGGACATTTTAGTTGGTGTCTTACTGGAAGATTCAAGCGCAACTCCAACTAAAGCAATCAAAGAAGATAACGGCAAACCGAAATCGACCCGCAAGAAAGCACGGCGCTAACGTACATTAGCCGACTTAAATTTAGTTATCGGTCAGATTGGGAACGATCTAATAAGCATAAATTGTGAGAGGAGGGCCGCTCATGACACTGAATCCAGGCGAATTTGGGGCATCATTTAAAGGCTTTCTCGACCAAATGGCCAGTGAGGCTCCCGCCAAGGAGGAGCCGATCTTCTTGAGGCACATAAGAGAGCATTTCGAGGAAGATCCTTCCACACTGCCAATCATTACAGAAACATTCGACGAACACGAACATCCCGATTTTCACCTGTCTCTCGATCACTACATTAACGACAAAGACCGTTCCGCCAAAATATTAGGTGTAATCGTAAGTGACTTCGCAGGCAATAGCCTCTCTGATCTTGTCAAAAAATCGAAAGAAGGACTATTGGGCGGCATGGGTGGTCCCACGGAAGGTCCTGTTCAATATCTCAATATCGAAGCCGGTGATGGTCGCGTTATAACCTGTGTTAAGTCCGGACTCTATCTCATTACTGATGGTGATGAACGTTTGGTTGCTTTTTTGCATGCAGGCAGCGATCGCATGTTTCAAAAAGGCAAGCTCGAAGTGATGGCGAAAAACCGTCAAACTGCGGAACGCTTCCTTTCCGACTTACGCAAGGTGAGACGTCATGAAAGTATTTACCGCGGTTACATAATTTCTCTTGGTATGAAAGATCATCGCAGCATGCAAGTGTTGTTTCATCATCTCCCTATGATTAGCCGGTCTGATATTGTCCTGCCGATTGGTTTGCTGGAACGAATCGAAAGGCAAAGTTTGGGCTTTGCCGCTCACAGCGAGAAACTATTAGCAGCAGGAAGACACCTGAAGCGCGGCATTCTATTGCACGGGAAACCAGGCACCGGCAAAACTTTAACGGCAATGTATTTGGCTCGAGAAATGGCCAATAGAACTGTTATTTTGCTTACCGGGCGAAGTCTTGCTCTCATTGAGCAATCATGCGCTCTGGCTCGAATGCTCCAGCCATCCATGGTAGTTTTGGAAGATGTCGATCTCGTTGCAGAAGAAAGAACTCGGAAAGAAGTTTGTGCAACGCCGCTTTTATTTGAATTGCTAAATCAGATGGATGGATTACAAGATGACGCCGATATATTGTTCGTACTGACCACGAACCGACCAGATATCTTGGAACCAGCTCTGGCTGCAAGACCTGGTCGAATAGACCAAGCCTTCGAAATTCCCATTCCCGATCGCGAGAGTCGCCAACGCCTCTTCACTTTGTACGGAAAAGGTTTGAAACAAGACGTTGAGGACATGGACAAATTTGTCGAAAGAACACAAGGCGCAAGCCCGGCGTTCATTCGAGAATTATTCCGTAAAGCAGCCCTCTTCGCAGCTGAAGGCGACGACGAATTGATCGTCAAAGATCGCCACATGGACGAGGCTCTCCACGAACTCACCGTTCATGGCGGTGAACTAACAAAGAGCATCCTTGGCTTCCAAGAACCCGGGAAATAACGAAGCGGTCGGCAAATGTGGATGCAATGAATGTGGGCAACCCAATGTTGTTGCAATGAATGTTGTGCAATGAATGTTGTGCAATGAATGTTGGCAACTGAATGTTGGGGCCGCTTTAGCCGCCCGCCAAAACCAACTGCGATGCTTGCGAATTGGATTGGAATGTTGTTGCTACACGGGCGGCTAAAGCCGCCCCTACGAGGCTTTGCGGACCCAATGTTCGCCTTTCTTTTCGTAGGTGTGGCCGACGGCGGCCCAGGCTACTTTGAAGGCAACTTCTTCGTGAGATTCTTTCTTGCTGGCTCTTTTACTCGGCTTGGCATATTCGGTCCAGGCATTATTGAAGGCTTTGAGAAAGATATGTTGAGCGTGAGAAGGTAGGTGATTGCGCACGCGTGGTGGTAACTCTTCGGGTTTACTGTAAGGCATGACTCCACCCTCCTAGCTATTAGAGACTTTTCTTTCCTACCAAAATGAATCTTTCTAGATGAGAAAAGTTCCGAGCGGGAACCACTTTGTTTGAGCGGGGTCTACTTTCCTTGGTATTGATTTGTCGCGGACAAAGGAGTGAGCAAAAATGGCTAAGGGTGAATTCATTGCGGACATGCAACAAATCAAGGCGCGTGCTCGTGAGCACATGGAACAAGGGGCCGTTACCTCTACGTATAACGGTAACAGCCAAGCTGCAGTTAAGGTACTAAATGAAGCATTAGCGACCGAGCTCGTCTGCGTGCTGCGCTACAAAAGACATCATTACATGGCAAAAGGCATGAACTCTGAACCAGTAGCTGAAGAATTTTTGCTGCACTCTCGCGAAGAGATGGAACATGCTGAAACGATTGCCAAAAGAATCGTGCAACTGGGTGGCTCACCAGACTTCAATCCATCCACTCTAACTGGGCGCAGTCATGCTGATTATGTTGAATGTGACACGCTAGAGGAAATGGTGAAAGAAAATTTGGTCGCCGAAAGAATTGCGATCGACACCTATCGCGAAATGGTTAAGTACTTTGGAAATGAAGATCCAACAAGCAGAAGAATGATAGAAGGAATTCTTGAAGTCGAAGAAGAACACGCCGAAGATATGTCCACATTACTGGGCAATTTCGATGGGAAATCTTGCAACGGCTCTAAAAATTAGCTTTTGCGAGAACGTTTTGCAGAGCCGGCTTTATTTTTGGAAGCCGGCTTTTCTTTGTGTTCGACATCCGCAGTGATTTGCTCACCTAATTCTTCTTGCTTTCCTTTTCTAAGAAGATTCAACATATCGTTTTTGTGGTCAAGAATATCGGCCCAAATATCGCCCACTTTCTCAAGTCTTTCTGGAAGAGAAAATATCGTGAATTCGGTTGGATAGAATTTGCCGACTTCATCCCAGTGCAATGGTGTTGAGACGGACGCTTCGATGGCATTGCGCGGTGAATATGCAGAAGCTAATGTCTTGCCTCGTGCATTCATGTTGTGGTCGAAGAAGATTTTGCCAGTTCGTTTACTAACACTCCACTCCATCGTTATGTCATCTGAATGTTCTTTCATCAAGAATCTTCCGATTGAACCAGCGACATCACGAACGGTGTCGTAGTCTAGAGATCGCACAATTGGAATATAGATGTGCAGCCCGGTTTTTCCCGATGTTTTGATGAAAGCTTTTATTGAGAGGGCATCGAGCATTTCCTTCAAAGCATGAGCGATCTTGCAGGCCGTTTCGAATCCTTTTTTGTTGAGCTCCGGCTCTGCATTTTTCCCTTCTTTGCCACTATAGATATAGGGGTCCAAATCCAGCACAATGAAATCGGGATAGTTCATAAGAGAAGACTCGACTGCCTTGAGTGAGCCGGTCATCTTATCTGAAATATCGTGAGCATCGGGTTCTTTGTCTATACGAGTATGCACTACGTGCAATTCAAGATCTGCAAGTTGGCCAAGCCAAAGGAGTGTTGGCAAATTGTTGCACAGGAGAAATTTTTCATCGCCCGAGTTAGTTTCAGAAAAGTAGGTGACATGATCGACAAACGATGGCAACTTGTTGTCCCAATGTTTTTGGTAGAAGGTTTGCTTGAGCACACCATCTGGAAAACGCTTAAGTGTGATGGGCCGATTTCGTAAATGTGTGAGGATGATTGGGGCTTCTTTAGCAAGATAAACGAGATAATCTCTCTTAGTAGCCTGAGCAAATCCATCGCCACCTGGCCAGAGAACTTTATCCAAGTGAGTTAAAGGCAGCTTGTCGTTGCCGATCTCAAGCGTTGTAGATTCACGCTCAGTAGAAAGCTGTTCGAGTATTTCAGTAGTTAACTGATCTTTTACGACCGTTGTCTTTTTCGCCTTTTCAACCATATCCGGTGCACCTGTTTTGCTCACTGAAATTACTTGGGCAGGACCAGTCTGTTTTACTTCAATATCATCTCTCAGACGAAGAAATACGGGCGCGCGCAAGTTTTTATCGTTCGTCCATTCTGAGTATTTGATCTCGGCAACAAGCGTCGGGCTGAGCCAAACGGTTTGTGCTTCACCTGGAGTTTTCTTGCCAAAAGGATTTTCCTTTCGAATTAAGGGTTTCATTTTGCGCATCAAATCGTCGAGCTTTGCAGTATCAAAACCGGTGCCAACCCTGCCGGCGTATGTAAGCTTGCCGTTTTCATAATAGCCAACTACAAGCGCTCCAAAAGTTTTCCCTCGGCCGCCTTCTCCTTTTGTAAAACCACAAATATTGAATTCGCCGCTTTGCGTTCCTTTCACTTTGAGCCAGTGAGGAGATCGGCGACCAGACTCGTATTTGGAACTTGGATCCTTTGCGACCACTCCTTCAAGCCCATTCTCAATACAGATTTTGTAAGCCGTTAGTCCATCACAATCTAAAGGCTCAACCAGCTTTATGTAGGTGCTCGTTTTGAGCATCTTTTTCAACAATGCTTTGCGCTTGGAAAGTGGTTCACTTGTCAAAGACTGGCCGTCGGCATAAAGCAAATCAAAAACATAGAAAAAAGCCGGAACGCTAATGTCAGCGCGCTCGATATCCCGCTTGGCATTAAGCTGCCCGCGTTGCTGCAATTGTTGAAAAGAAGGCTTACCCGACTCGTCAAGAGCAATGATTTCGCCATCCAGTATGAAGTCTCCACCAAGCTTTGAAAGAGCCTGGACAAGATTTGGGAATTGATGAGTGATATCTCGGGAAGTGCGCGAATAGAGGGTGGCTGAGCCGCTATTTATGTAAGCTAGAGCACGGTATCCATCCAGTTTCGGCTCGTACATCCAACCATCTTTTGAAAATG
>CAJCIF010000247.1 GCA_903970355.1 Actinomycetota bacterium | reverse complement strand
AATACAGATTTGAAACGAAATCTCATCGCTCTTAAAAAGTTTATGACTGTCGACAACGTTCAACTTATCGATGGAATCGATATGGACAACGAAGATTGCTTGAGCGATTCGGATAAGAAGAAGGAAGAAAAAAATGTAGCTAGTTTCATAGCTTTTTGCAAGCTGGTAGGCGACGAACTCGGCTATAAAATTTCCGTAGCCCCATTCTCAGATCCGGATTTTTGGATGAAAGTACTGGTGCCAATTTTCAATGGAATGCCAGGTGTATTGGATCGCATAAATTTACAGCTCTATGCCGACCCTAAAACGTGGATGCCTCGCCTCAAAGCGGATGGAATAACTACCAAATGTCTTTCTGGAGACTTAGCTCGGTATTACGATCCCAATCCAGATGCCCCCCCAGGTTGGTATGGAAGCTGCCCAAGTACCGTAACAAGCACTCTAATAGAGCGCAGAAGAGGTTTTGAACAAAGCATAGTTGGCGGATTCATCTACAACATGGCTTGGATACTCGATCCTGATCCAGGCAACCACCACGGCCCTGCCTGTGAAACAAGCAACGACCCGAGCATGGTTGACTACGTCAATGCTGTGATTGCAGGAATGAAACAAGGGGTGATCGCAAAATAGCTAAATTTTTATGGCGCTAAATCACGACGACGAGCTTCGTCCGATCCGACACAATGTAAGTGGAGCGCGAGCACCACGATAAGTGGCGTGTGTTCTTAGGCGGCTCTGCCCCGTTTAAATAAATCGCGTAAAAAGGGGGCTTAAGCCCCGCTCCACAATGCCAATCTGCTTCGCAGCGAGCTGAGCACACAAATCCGGTGCTAGCCAAATTCTTCATTCAGCACCAGTTCTGGTTCAGGTTGGCAACCGTACAGCTTAACCGCAGTGGGGATTTATCAAAACCGCAAGGGTGATTTTCAGTGAAGTTTTTTGATGCTATAAGTTCATTGAAATCAAAGTAATGTCGGGTATAGACGACACGTTAAAAGTATCGTACCTTTGATAGAAACGCGGACGTGTTGTGACGGGCGCTCACTTCAAAAATCGGAGCGCTTTTCGAGATGATGATGTTTTGATCATCGAAGACGACGTGTTGCTCTCTAAAGTGATGTCAATTCAACTCGCTTCTTTAGGACTATCCGCAAGAACAGCAAGTTGTGGTAGAGAAGGCTTGAAAATGATAAGAGAGCATTTGCCAGCAGTTCTAATCTTGGATTTTAAATTACCAGACATGACGGGAACTGAAATCGTAAATGCATTGAAAAGCCGGCCAGAGACTAGTAAATTGCCATTGATAATCCATACTGCATTCGAACTTTCAAAAGCCGAACGGGCAGAATTGAAACTCGGATCTACTAGGTTTGTTCTAAAAACGACGCGTCAAAGTGATTTATTGGCGCAGTTAGTTCTTGAATTTATGCCCTTACAGTAACTGAACACGATTGGACCGAAATTACAAATGAATCAACCAGCGGATGAATTTTCTACGGCTCTCGCTTTCACTTTAAAATGGGAAGGTGGATTTGTTGATAGCCCATCTGATGCTGGTGGACCGACTAATTTCGGAATAACTCAAAAAGTCTATGACGGGTATAGGCATCGAAATCACTTACCTTTGCAATCGGTTCGCCAGATTTCCATAAACGAAGTCAACGATATTTATATGAATGATTATTGGTTAACAGGAGATTGCGACAAAATGCAATCTCCTCTTCCAATCGCTCACTTTGATACCTGCGTAAATTTCGGACCATTTCAGGTAGCACGATTTTTGCAGCAAAGTCTTGGGGTAGAAGTTGACGGACAGATAGGTCCCATCACGTTGAAGGCTTTGGCGAATAGTGATCCAAAAAGTGTTGCGATTTCAATTTGTGACCTGCGAATCGCTTTTAGGTATGAAAGAGTTGCAAAAGATCCAACTCAGAAAGTATTTCTGGAAGGGTGGCTTAATCGCGATAGTGCTTTGAAAAATCTCGTAATTTCGATCAAATAATTGAAGGAATAACGTAGATGCAAAGCTCGAATTTTAACTTCGAGCTAGTTGTAATCCATTACAGTCCTGTATATATTTAAGTGACCGCCCCCGGATTCGATTGTCATCAATACGTTTCCGGCTTCGAAGAGGTTCGCCCTCTTCGAGCTCGTTTTTCTCGTGCTCTTTTCCAGGAGCCTAACGAGATAGGTTTTGTTGTCCTCACATATGGTGCTGCACAAGTCAAAAATTCTCATTAGACAAAGAACACACTAATAGAAATGGAACTCCGATTCCGACCGCTTCAATTATTCTTCGCTCTTTCAATATTAGTTTTGCTCGTATTGATAGCAGCCTCTCCAACTAGAGCACAGCCCTCTGTGTTTATGATAGTTGAGACACTTTGATGTTCGAATATGTGTTGAACATCTGAGTCGTTCCGATATCCAATTCTGACGCCATTGCATATTACTATGACGGCCTTGAAAGAGGTCGATATTTTTTGCATGCTCAGTGAATTTTGGGGCAATCTAAATGCAAAAAACACCAGGAAAAACTGTCGAAGCAAGAGAACGTTATTGGACGAGGAAAATCGAGGAAGCTCGTCGTCATCCAAAGGGAGTAACAGACTTCTGCCGGCGAAACAGTCTTTCTAAGAACAATTATTATCAATGGTTCAAACGGCTCAGGAAGGTACATCCAGAGTGGTATGACTTAACAAATCATCCAGAAATTGAGGATAGCGATAAAAAACTGGAGGACAGTGACGGAGATCCGGAGACTGAAGTTTCACTTCGACCGAGGCGTCGAAAATTTACTGCTGATGACAGAGCCATGATTCTTCAGGAAACTGATAACGCATCACCAGCAATTCTTGCTGCAGTGCTTCGAAGAGAAGGGCTTTATGTTCACACCTTGAATAAATGGCGATCGCAACGCGATCTAATGGCGCTGACGCCGCAGAAGCGCGGACCGAAGGTCAACTATCACGCCACTGAAAATCGGAAGCTACGTGAGGAAAATGCTCGACTGGAGAAAAAGCTTTTGCAAGCAACAGAGATTATCAAGCTTCAAAAAAAAATCTCAGAGATACTTGGTATCACGCTCGAACAACTCGAACAATAGTAGTCCGTGAGATTTCAGAAATTGGAGATCGTATTGGAAACGTCGCAAAGATCTGTGAATGTCTCGATATTCCACGCTCGACGTTTTACAGACTAAAAACGTCGAAGTTAAGGGTATCTTCGGGTCAAAGCAAAAAATCTCCAAGATCACTAGCGGCAGATGAGCGCAAAGAGCTGATTCGTGTTCTCCACGAGGAGCGCTTTATCGATAAGTCACCCAGGCAGATTTATGCAATATTGCTTGATGAAGACCGATATGTTGGCTCGATTAGCACAATGTACAAAACTTTGCGTGCACTGAAAGAAACGAGAGAAAGGCGAAACATTCTTCACCATCCCAAATATGACAAACCAGAGCTGATTGCAACTGGACCTAATCAGGTTTGGTCCTGGGACATTACCAAACTCAAAGGACCTGTGAAGTGGTCTTATTTTTATCTCTATGTCCTCTTAGACATTTACAGTCGCAATGTGGTTGGCTGGACATGCCACTTTCGTGAGAGCGCAAGTATCGCTGCACATTTCATTGAAGAGACATGTGGCCGGCAGAAAATTGAAAAGGACAAATTGATTGTTCATTCAGATCGGGGGCCTTCGATGACTTCCAAAACAGTTGCGTTCTTGCTGGCTGACCTAGGCGTTACAAAGTCTCTAAACAGACCTCACGTCAGTAACGACAATCCGTATTCTGAAAGCCAGTTCAAAACGCTCAAATATCAACCAGGTTTCCCTGAACGATTTGGGTCTATCTTTGACGCAAAAGCCTTTTGCAGGAGATTTTTCAAGTGGTACAACAAGGAACATCGTCATTCAGGAATAGCGTTAATGACACCTCATGTGGTGCACTATGGATTGGCCGACGAATGCAATGAAAAGAGGCAAAAAGTGCTTGACAGAGCCTTTGCTGAACATCCTGAGCGTTTCGTTAGAGGGCGTCCTAAAACGATCGAATTGGAGCCCACGGTTTGGATAAACAAGCCCGAAGAACCGGATGATGAAAGCGAAATATTTTAGCTGCCAAATTTCGACCAGTGTCTGATACTTCCCTATTATGTTTCCTTTTCTAATCGCCAGAAGTTACAGCTGGTGAGCGTTCCATGAGAATGAACATTTATTTGCTACTTTTGGGGTAGGCTAAAAGAAGTGATCTCGCTCAAAGTTCGTTTTCAAGCTATGATCGAAATTGATTTTTGAAACAGCTCGAAAAAGTGTCTCAAAATTATTGACACATTCCGCGCCGCGGATTTGTCAGAAAATGACGTAGACCAGTTTCGTACAATTCATTCAGATATTCACCATCTATAGCGTCAGCAGTAAAAGTCTCTCTTAATTTCTCTCTGAATTGAAGATCAAATGAATCTTTATCCAAGGCAGGGATGGGGAACTGAAGATTGACTATCTTTTCTAGATAATCCTGACCTGCTACCTTAAGCTCGCTAGAAAGAACTTTTGTGATAGCTTTTTTGTCAAATAGAAGAAGGAATGTGAGCAGAGGCAAATCAGAGAGAACATTGATCACTCGAAACAGTTCAACGAGATCCTTTGGAAATAGGCGATCAATGTCATCGATTGTCACAAGGACACGCCTCTTATGAATGCGAAGCTCACTGGCGATAAATTCTTTCAATTCACGGATTTCTGCGCTATTGCCATATAAAGATGATGCGGCGGACATCGCAGCCATCGCTATTTTTATGTTGTCTGCGAAAGTTATCTTGCCTAGCGCTCTACCAAGCTTGTATATCCGATCCGTAATTTGCTTCGGAAACTTTTCTTCGATGAGCCGATCCGCTAACGCATCGAAAAATTGTCTCGTGATGTCTTCACTGCCCGATGTCCACCACGGATTGAAGTTAAGTACGACAGGAACTCTTTCGGAGGTCTCCGAAGGCTTCAGAAACGAGATGACGAAATTTCTGAAGGTGGTCTTACCTGATCCCCAGGGCCCATTTATTGCAATGACTCTGCCCTCTTCACCTTCAACGGACAAAATTGACTTTGCTAGTAATTCGGCTAGCCGAGCATGGCCAAGTCTATCTGCGGAAGGATGTGTGAGCGGCGAATGGAGAAGAGAGGTTTGTCCGACGCTCTGAGTTTCTCTTTTCATATGGAACTTGGCTGAGAATATAGATGTAGTGTTTTGCACTGAATGCAGTGCTTACGAGACATTCCCGTTCGACTAAAAAAGTTACCTATGCGTTACCTAAATTGAGAAAAAGCCCTTGCTAACGATTTGACATAGTTCCCTGAAATATAGTAATTGCGCGAGGAGGGACTTGAACCCACACGTCTTGCGACACTAGATCCTAAGTCTAGCGCGTCTGCCAATTTCGCCACTCGCGCGCAGCGTGTACGAATCGATGGTGTCACCGCTGATGATCGTATGTATGTGGGAAGGTTGAGTTGACATCACACAAAATCTGAAATAAATGGTGGGTCATGATGGATTCGAACCATCAACCAATTGCTTAAGAGGCAACTGCTCTACCGTTGAGCTAATGACCCTCAACGTTTTGGGTGGATTTTGATTATAACTCACGCCCGGTTGGATTCGAACCAACGACCCTCCGCTTAGAAGGCGGATGCTCTATCCACTGAGCTACGGGCGCCCGTGTCCGTTTTCGTCAATTTTTGAAAACGAAAAATCCGATGCCCACCCATCGGATCGAATTCGAATTATAGCCTATGTAGCTACAGAGGTTTTAGCGCCTTTGGCATCTGCTTTAACGAAGGAAGGCGCATAGATCCAGCCTTCCGTCAGTACATCCAAATTATCGGCATCTAGCGGATCTACAAAATATTTCGGTGATCGCACAAACATTGCGGTGGTGTAACACGCCACAACGGCGTCGAATGCGTGATCCGAAGTTATTGCCGTCGATTCAAACTTGGCATTTATTTCTAAGCGCGGACAATCCTTTATAGATGCGGCTACGGCGGGGTCCTTTGTAGACTCGCGCAAAGATGCAAGCTGGCGAATCATCGTTTTGCGCAGCGCAAACATTGCATCTTTATCCTTTTTTTCTTTGCTTTTGTAGCCCTTGTTTTGTATTCCGCATGCATTGAGCGTTGCGCTTGGATAGACTTCCAGAACCTGGCACATGTCTTTACCGACGCTTTGAAAAGGCAGTACTGCAAACTTCTCGGGATTAAGCGTGGTGAGCATGCGAATGCCTTGATAAGTCATTTGCATCATCGATGGATTGCCGCGATGCAAAGGACTTTGCGCAACTGGTTTTGTGCTCTTGTCTGCGTAGCGCTTGGGCTCTCTATTGAATGCCAGTGCGATTTCATCGAACTCTTCATAGGGCAAAAAGGCCATACACTCAGCCACTGATTGCCATGACTGAAACGGAGTTAAGTTGCGCTTGTCCGCTAAATATTGTAGGAATTCCGCCGGCAATGAAAAAGGAAAATCGAAACCGGCCGCTGCCAGCCCCGCTAGCTTTGAGAGTTCCGGTCCAATCTTATGACTACCTATCCTTTCCAAACGTGTGATAGTCACTCCCATGGAATCGAATTTGCCAAGGGCTAACCAAGTTTCATTCGGTTCGGACTTGGAACCGGAAAAGTCCACCCCTGCCACGGTATCTAAAAAATCCGAAGTTTGCATGTCTGAAGATTAGCTCCCATACATAACTTTTTATTCGACTCTTTAACGGAAATTAAGCCCTAGTCAAGCGATTAAATTCGTTCGGGCTTAACCCACCCTTAATCGATATCGGTACACTATATCCCAACCGCCCGCCTGGACTGATCTTCACGTGATCTTTAGCTCTCAGAGGAACTATGGTCTGGATTCTCTCAATCTTACTCTCGCTCGTATTACTTGCGGGCCTTCTGGTCATCGTATTCCCGGAAATTATGCACATCACCATGCCCGACGTGGCACGGCGGTGGGCGCGTAACTTCCATTACCGGAACCACTAGTAGGCATCCCACATATTCGGCGAATAGCGTATTTAGTAGCGCGCGAACTTGACAGTGCGTCTACGCAGGTATAACCTTGGAATCCCTAGTCCCTGGAGGATTTCATTCATGCCTGGTACAGCCGTTGGGTTGTTCATGATGGATTTCGTCTTCCGTCCTTTTGCGAAGATCTACGAGAAGATGCCGCTTATCATGCTGCTCGTGCTCGTCGTTCTCTATAGTGCAATCGGTTATATGGTTTTGAAATCGGCCTACCTGTCCGATCACCCAAACTAAATCAAAACCCCGTCAGAAAAACCTTCTAAAATCTTACGCGCACCAAATTCATTCCGAGGCCATTCGAGTCCGAATCGCCCCGCCACCGCAATTACTACAACCCCCCAAACGCCCACCCAATAATACTTTTCATTGGGTGACCGAATTTTGGCTAGACTTCGGTCACCTAGTTGATCGAAAAAAGAGCAGCACCTTCGCCGTCTAAAAGCGACGAATTTCTGACCGAAACACAACTTACGGGGCCATGTCGTTTATTGCATGCCATGGGCGGCCACAATTTGCACTGAAAGTTTTTCGCTGTGCAAATCGACCAAACCCAAATATTGTTCAATGAAATTCTTGACGTTGCCAGGCGCTATCTCGCCTTCCAGTGTGTACGTTCCGGTGTTTAGCGCATGCCCTTCAAAGTCGTAGGTGCGGTAATTGATAACGATGTCTTTGACAGGGACGTTGTTGTAGTTTGCAACCCGCACCCAGGCAACCGGACAGTTGATTACCCAAAGTCCCGAAATATGCCAATCAACAAGCTCTACATAGGTATTTTTTGTAAGACCACCGTCGCCTAAATCGACGCCGGTACAAGAGCTAAGGAAGAGCACGCCGAGCATAGACGTGCACGCAAAACTGAAGAGAAGGAGGCGCTTCTTACCCTGGATGAGTTGACTCAGCATACAGCGGCGTGAATGTTTCCGAGACTTAGCGAGACTTAGATGGACCCTAGATATCCCAAGTTATAGAGAATTCCGAGGGCCAGAAATACAACCAGAATTATGAGGATACCGAAAAACATAGGTTCGCCTTCGGCAAGCATCGCTTATTCCCCGATCCGACCTCTTTCGTACTCTAATAATACGGCATAACGGCAATATGTCTAAGGTTCAGCTATTAACATAAAGTTTTCTCCCCACTCTTTTTATTAGTTGTTCATTGTTGGGGCCCCAGTTCCGTGTGAATCCCGCTACAATGCTAAGTAGCACCGAGTTTGGTGTGGGTTTAAAAACCCGATAGGTGGAACGGTTTGAGCAATTTACCAATTAGCCACCGGATTACTGCCGAAGATTTTGTGCCGTCTCCGTGGTTACGTAACCCCCATATCATGACGATTGCGCAGGCACTTATCCCGCGCGGTCTCGGGATGCGCTGGCAAAGAGTTGAGAAACTTCTTTTACAAGTTACGCTTGACACGTCGCTTGTCGCCTACGGACATTTTCTGGAAAACCATGAAAAGCGGCCGACCATGATTTTGGTGCATGGCTTAGAAGGCTCAAGTGAATCCTTTTATATATTGGGAATGGCAGAGAAGGCCCTGGCGGCCGGTATTAATGTCATTCGACTGAATATTCGAAACTGTGGTGGCACGCTGCATCTTACCCCCACTCTCTACAATGCCGGTCTGAGTAGTGATGTCTTGCGGGTAATTGATTTACTCGTAAGTGAGAAGAAATTGAGCGATCTATTTCTTGTAGGTTATTCGCTTGGCGGCAACCTTGTGGTTAAGGCAACTGCCGAGCTCGGACTGCGTACTAAATGGGTGTCGGGCACTTGTGCAATTGCACCGGCACTGGATTTGCCGATTTGCATTGACGCCATGGAAAAAGGTTTCAACCGCTTTTACGAGTTGTTATTTCTTACTAGCCTGAAGCGCAAAATGGTCCTCAAGAAAAAACTTTTCCCAAATAAATTTGATCTTTCCGGCTTGAAAAATATTCGAACTCTGCGCAAATTTGACGACACCTACACAGCTCCGGATGGTGGCTACAAAAACGTGGCCCACTATTATGAAACCGCAAGCTCTAAACCGCTTGTAAAGTCAATTACTACCCCAACACTCATCATTACCGCTCAGGATGATCCGCTCGTTCCGTATGAATCTTTCATAGACCTGGATACAGATAGCGTACGCGTCGTGGCGCCGAAGCACGGTGGACATGCTGCTTTTCTGCAAGATATGAATAAAGGCATGGAGGTGGCAAGCGATCCGTTTTGGTTGGATAATCACATAACGGCATTCTGCCTTGCGCATTCTAAGAAGTTAAAGGGCGAAGAGTAAACTTGACCACTCTTGAAGGTTGGTTGTCAAAAGTGAAGGCTGCAAACAACAGCCTGGAAATTTTTCAGCTCTTGAATGAATTTAGACAAAGTGAGTGGACCGACGAAGAATGTGCGCTCATGTCGAAAACGTATATGGCTGTGCTCAGCAAGTTCGATACGTTGGATTTCGGCACATCTGAGAAGAAAGAACTGGCACCAGTAGGCGCCGCCACGAAAGTGATTTCAGATCACTCTCCGAACACAGCAGCAACAGGCAATGAAGAATTGGAAGAAATTCCGATTGAAGACGAAGAAGTTTGGTACGAAAAGATGTAGCACCAAATATGGTGCACAACTGTTGACGCCGGTGTATTAATTGACAATGCCTGCGTCCAGAAACATTCGTCTTGTATTAATCGTTCCATAAAGAGCTAAGTGCTAAGATCTGCTCGATTCGTCAATATACCTTGTTCACCGGTGACATCTATTTAAAAGGTGCCATCGATTGTGACCACAAACCTACCGTAGAGGCATGGCACTACCATGCCCGCAGTTCCTGAAAACTAGGAGAATAACAATGGCAGATACTAGTTCGGCAGTCGCAATTTATGGCAACCATACCGATGCTGAAGAAGCAGTGAGAGAGTTGCAAAAGTCCGGCTTCGACATGAAGAAATTGTCGATCGTCGGCAAGGACTATCAAACAGAAGAACACGTTGTGGGCTACTACAACACTGGAGAACGCGTTGCCACCTGGGGCAAATTTGGTGCCTTCTGGGGCTGGATCTGGGGGCTTCTCTTCGGCTCCGCATTTCTTTTTGTTCCAGGCATCGGTCCAGTAATTATCGGTGGACCAATTCTTACCTGGATTCTCGGCGCATTGGAAACATCAGTAGTAGTTGCTGGTTTAAGCGCAGTTGGTGCCGCACTCGTTGGATTTGGCATTCCCAAAGACAGCGTTGTTCGCTATGAAACGGCTCTCAAAGCCAGCAAGTACGTGCTCATTGCTCACGGCACACCAGATGAAGTGAACAAAGCAAAATCAATCATCGATGCAGGCAATGCTGAAGAATCGACTGTCCATCACGAAATGGCAGCAGTGGCAGCAAAGTAAAAACGTTAAATAAAGTGGCTTTAAAAAGAATGGATCCCATAACCAAATGGGGTCCGTTTTTTTGTTCACGAAACATCCGAATGGTCATATATCGACATAAAATCGGAACAGGAGTGTGCTAACCTCGTCGGTTGGTTCGAATGAACTATTAAAAAGAGGGCCGCTTAATGAGTATATTGTCTGGATACATGCCCCGGGCGGTGAATTTAGCTTTGACTGTTACCGTTATGATTGGTGCACCATCATTTGCTGCCAATTCAAAAGATGCACCTGAGCAAACGCCAGACGCGACCGTGGCTGCAGCATCAACCAACGTCAATTTGAACGATAAAAAAATCACGAAAGCTGAAAAGGCGATAGATCATAAGAAAGCGGTTGCCAGCGACAAATATGCCGATGAGCAAGCCAAGCAAATTAACAAAAACATTCCTGGAGCTGCCGTAGACCCAGAAGATCTGAAGGAAAGCGAAGTCAAGAAAGGCGGCGGTTTCCCCAATCCGGTTGCATGGATGCTTAAACCGGTCACACGTTTGCAAGAGCAATCCGTAAGGCTCGAACAAGAAATCATGAAACTGACGGGTCCAATTGGAGCCCTCCAGCCTGCCATGCTCAATCTCGACAAGCGCATGGAATCTATTGAAAAGGAAATGGGCACCACTCGCGAAGAAATTAGCTCCGTTAGACAAACTATGGGGAGTATCTCCGGTGATATCAAGGGGATGCACGGTGATCTCACCGAATTAAAAGCTCCGATCGTTCAATTGAAACAACCAGTTATAGATTTGAAAGATCCTGTGTTGAGATTGGCGAAGCCAGTTTTGGGTGTTGAGTCCCGCCTCAATAATCTCGATAACCAGTTGAACCAATTAAAGACCTTGCTTGCGATGATTTTGACAGCTATCTTTATTTGCGCAGGCACCATCGCAATTGGTACACCACTTGCGGCTATCTGGGTGTGGCGTAATCGAGCCAAACTCATGAAGATGTCCCCTGCTGAAAAGGCGCATGAAGACAGGCAATTGGCTGCCGCCGGATCGCAGATGAGTCAAAATATCGACAATAAAACGAATTGAAGTTGGTGTCGGATTAAGTCGACACTAGATCGGAACAAATATCAGAAACAAAATCTTGTAGGGCGGTTCGTCGAACCGCCCTACAGTGTCTCTATTGAACGCGCTTATCCAATACTTTTTTATGGATTTTGTTGCTCAAATCATTGAGATTGCGTTCCAGGGTGGTGAGATCTTTTTGGCTCAGTTTGCCACCATTTTTGTCTTTCATAGATTGTTCTTTCGAGACAATCTTTTGTTGTTCTTCCGTTAAATCGTTGAATTCTTTCAAGGTAAGTTGATTGTGACGGTGAGCAGAGTTGATTTCCGACAGCAGAGCTTGCTGCCGTTGGGTAACCGTCCAATGATGTGCTGCGAAAGTGGCACTGGTTGATGTGATCATCAGCAAAGAAACCAGCATGCCATTAATTGCTGGATATCGATTCAGCATAGAGATTCTCCTGTCGAAAATTTGCGTGACAACGCCAAATGAGTTGTCAAATTATTAGACGTAAAAGCCCGGATTTTTATCCCTCAGTTCGTTCAATTTCTGCTGAAAATAATCGACAAATTTTGGCCCATAGACGGCGCCATACGGCTCTTCAATGGCTGAGCGCGAAAGTCCCAAGACGCACTAATAGACGGTTTGTTCCCGCTTTTTCAAAATATTTTCTTTAATTTTGAAAATCACTTTTTTTTCTTCGAGAGGGTGCGCCAGCCGCCTAAAAATAGAATATGCTTGAATTCATAAGTATCTTTTTTTAGGTATGACGGAGAGTCATGCCACCACCCCAAATCGATAGATTGGTTTGACCTATTAAACGCGTAAATTCACAGAAAAAAGGAGAGGGCATGGCAACCGTAGAAACATCCTACATGGTTGACGCCAGGCCACTTTTAAGAGCTATGAGGCTTTTGAAACGTGGCGACTTTAGCGTACGGCTCCCGCTTGAACAAACAGGCTTGCCGGGAGATCTTGCTGAAGTATTTAACGAGGTTGTTGAGCACAACGAAAGGCTCACCGCTGAGTTAGCACGTATCAGCACCGTCGTTGGTCGCGAGGGCAAAATTGCACAGCGCGCCAGCATGGGTGATGCGTCGGGAGGGTGGGCAGATGCCATCAACTCCGTCAACGAGTTGGTTGGCGACTTGGTCAGACCAACAACAGAAGTGGCGCGTGTTATCGGCGCAGTTGCCAAAGGCGACTTGACGCAAACGATGTCACTGGAAATCGAGGGTGGTCAGCTCAAGGGTGAGTTCTTAAGAACGGCGCGCACCATCAACACAATGGTGAACCAATTGAGTTCGTTCGCATCAGAAGTGACACGCGTTGCACGAGAGGTGGGAACGGAAGGTAAGTTGGGCGTGCAAGCGCAGGTGAAGGGTGTATCCGGTACATGGAAAGACCTCACAGATGGTGTGAACGGCATGGCAAGCAACCTGACAGCTCAGGTGCGGAACATCGCAGATGTGACGACTGCCGTCGCCCGTGGTGACTTGTCCAAGAAAATTACCGTCGATGTTAAAGGTGAAATTCTTGAACTGAAAGACACAATCAACACAATGGTGGACCAGCTGGGTTCATTCGCATCTGAAGTTACACGGGTTGCCCGCGAAGTGGGTACTGAAGGAAAACTGGGAGGACAAGCGCAAGTTAGAGGTGTCTCGGGTACATGGAAAGATTTGACAGACAGTGTGAATTACATGGCAAGCAACCTCACATCTCAGGTGAGAAACATTGCAGACGTGACGACTGCCGTTGCCCGTGGTGACCTATCCAGAAAAATTACAGTCGATGTTAAAGGAGAAATCTTAGCCCTCAAAAACACAATCAACGTCATGGTGGATCAGCTCAGTTCATTTGCAGCTGAAGTTACACGGGTTGCCCGCGAAGTAGGAACGGAAGGAAAACTAGGTGGTCAGGCGCAAGTGAAGGGTGTAGCCGGTACATGGAAAGATCTCACAGACAATGTGAATTACATGGCAGGCAACCTGACAGCTCAGGTGCGGAACATTGCTGATGTGACGACGGCTGTGGCGAAAGGCGATCTATCGCGCAAGATTACAGTTGACGTTAAAGGAGAAATCCTCGAGCTGAAAAATACGATCAACGTCATGGTGGACCAGTTAAGTTCATTTGCAGATGAAGTTACACGGGTTGCACGTGAAGTAGGTTCTGAAGGGAAACTGGGTGGGCAAGCCGATGTTAAAGGAGTCTCCGGCACATGGCGTGACCTCACAGATGGTGTGAACGGCATGGCAAGCAACCTGACA
>CAJCIF010000246.1 GCA_903970355.1 Actinomycetota bacterium | reverse complement strand
AGGAATTTGATTGCATACCATATTTCGTATGCAGGGTATCTAGCTCTTTAGCATGCTCTTCAGGGATATAGATTTTGGTCTCGCTGCCGTCAATTGTGTAAATGCGGAAAGTTTGTTGTTTTGTTGTCAGGGCTGTCCGAGAGAAAACCTCAAAACTGTTTTTGCCTTCGGCATCTAGAAATGGGCCCTTCACCCCAGGTTTAGCAACAAAAACTGTTTCCGTAACGGTACCTGCATCATGGAGGCGACTAAACGCCTTTGCATAATCTTCAGACGCGGGTCGAAAGTCCGAAGAGAAATCCATACGTTGATAGGCGTCCCACATCTCCTCCGAAAACCGGTGCGGACGAGCCTGTTCGACGGGTTTTTGTACTTCGGCACGCTCAACATTTTCGGTTCGACCTTTCTTTGTTGTTGTACTGTTTTGGTCTTCCTCAGTTAAATCGATTATTGGTCGTTGCGTTTCTTGTCGAAGAGGCCTGAGTGTTTCAGGAAGGCCTTCTACTTCATAGACACGTTTTGCATTACCGTGCGCAATTCCCACCATGGAAACGCCAATCAGAGATGGTGTAATGACGGCATTCAACATGCCATCGTTTATTGCTTCACCAGCTTCCGCCTGGGTTTTAGTACCGAATAGAACTTGACTCTCTTCGTTGGTGACAAGCTGTGCAACTGAAATGATGCTGCCTTTGGTGACTTCATTACGAGCGGAAAGAGCAAAGCTTTCTTCAACGGATGGAGCAAAAGCTGGTCCGGTAGAGGCTGAAAGATCGTTAAGCCAGCGACCATAAGCTGCACCAATTGGAGCAGCTATTGCTGCGGATCCTAGAGCTCGTAGCTCTATTTCGTGCCGCACGGCAGGATCGATGTTTTTTCCTTCTTTGATTTCTTGAATGCGATCTGAAATTTGTTGATCGGACGGATTTTTGTCACCAAATTCTTGCAAGGCAATTTGACGAGCCTGCTCAGTGAGCGAGGATTCATACACCTGGCCGCCTGCAGAAGCGGCGCCTACAATTTCACCTGTAATTTGATGTACCTTTTGCGCGGTTCCTGATGCTTCTGCACCTTTATCAACTATTGCCGAGGTTTGTGCCAGGGTTGATTCGATACGCGTCGCTGTGCTGCTAGTTGTTGCAGTATCAGAAATTGCTGTGGTTAGTACGGCTGTTGTTTCGCTGGTACCGGAAGTCACTTCAGTTGCTTTTGAGATGGTACCAAGTACTTCGCTGGTTTCTCCAGCCACGCCTACGAATTTACTGGCAACAAAGCCAGGCACCATGGATGGTAGCACTCCCCCTACACCTTTGGTATAAATGTTCAGCAGGGCAAGGCCGGCATCTTGCTGCTCGGCTTTGGTGTAGAGATCCGTTAAGTCACAAGACTGGGCGGTGCTATTTAGAGAATCTGCAGCGCTGTCCATAAAAGTACGGGAAGAAACTAGATGCAACGGCAAACCAACGCCGCGCACAATATCTCCCACTCCACCGACTAATCCACCTGCAAAGCCAAGTGTAGGAACGGCAATGTGAGTTTCAATAGCTTCCATTGTAGTCCGGTTTTTATCCCAGTCGTAAGCCAATATTGGATTGGGAAGTAGACTTTCACGATAGTCTGCGAGCCATTTCTTCAGTTGGGATATTGCCCCTGGTGTCACCTCACCGATTTTTACTTGGCCAAGAACGTCTTTCTGGGCTTCTCTTAGAAAATAATCTCCTTCCTTTCCGTTAGATGCATAAAAGGCTAGCCCCGGTGGATGGCTGCCTTTTTGCGAAGCATAAAGAGCTATTTCCCCTTCACTAAAACCGAGCGTTTTTGCAATTTCCAGGCCTATTTGCTCAGGGCTTGGATTTTTGCGAGCCTCTTTATATTTGGATAGATCGAGCAGGACATATGGGCGTTCATTTTGTTCTCTGAGCCAATCTTTTACGGCGCGCAGTTCCCTATCGTTATGGAAATATTTTGGGTCACCATATTTGGTGCAATAAGATTCGGCCAGAGCTAAGGTGTCGTCAAAAGAAAGTTTTCGAGTGGTAACAGCCTTGTACCAATTCTCATACGCTTTCTCAGGAGTTTCTTTCGGTTTTTCCGGCTTATGATTTTTTTGCTGAGTCTGCACTTCGTGCGCCCAAGCATTATCAGCAACCGGAGCGGAAGGAACGTCCTGCGGATTCGAAATGTGAGAATCGCCCATAACCAACTTGCTAGTAAAGTGCCGTATCGCCAAGACAGGCTTTGAAAATCCCAGGTTTTCAATATAACTATTAATAGTGTCTAAGACGTTTCCAAGTTGTTAAACCAGGCGCAGGCGATGCTATTTAGCCCTACAATTTCCATGTTCTTGGTTCCTGGGGATGGAACATCGCTGGTGTGGTGTGCGGTCTTCAAAATCGTTGCGGGGTAGACTAGCGCTGCCCTGGGTGGGTTCGATTCCCACGCGTCCCCGAAACTTTTCTCCAGTTGGCCCTTTACAAAGCCAATTAATCTCCGATAATTAGTAGCTAGATATCCATTAATCGATCTATCTACTAGAAAGTTGGTCAAAAGTGAACTCGACAAGCGCCTCGCTCGTCTGGTTGGATCAGTTCGCTGGCTACTTGCAACTGGAAAGAAATTACTCCTCCAACACAATTCGAGCTTATCTCAACGACCTGCGCCAACTCATCACTTGTGACACAAGAGGCGCCGAAGAAGAAAGCCCGAATGGTCTTATGTCGTTTGCTCCCCCTCAAGTGGAGCCGGCCCGTTTGGAGCTTGTAGCCGATAACCAGGAACCAAGTGTCAGTTCCGGACCCGAACCAGGTACTGGTTGGTTAGAAGCCTCAGGCTTAAAGGCCTACATTCGCCAGATACAAGATCAGTATTCTCGCCCGACAGTGGCCCGAAAAATTTCTGCTATTCGCAGCTTCTATAGATACCTGCGCAGAGAGCAATTGATTGAAGAAGATCCGTCCAGGCTCGTAAGAGGACCAAAGCTCGTAAGAAGGCTGCCTTCTTGTCTGGATCGCGAAGAAGTAGCGCGACTTTTAATGGCACCAGATGCGACGTCATTAGGAATCCGCGACCGCGTTCTCATGGAAGTACTTTATGCAACCGGAATGCGCGTGAGCGAACTCTGTGGGCTGGAAGTAGCAGACTACAATCCGGCTGCCCTAGAGATGCGTGTCTTAGGAAAAGGTGCACGCGAACGAGTTGTGCTTCTTAACCAGAGTGCTAACGATTGGGTCAAGTTGTATCTCGATGAGCATTGGGCCAAGTTGGCCGGCGGTCGCAAACCCGAACCTTCCAGCCCGCTCTTTGTAAGCAGACAATCAACACGACTCTCTTCCCGTTCCGTTCACCGCATTGTCCTCAAACATGCACGGACGGCCGGAATCAACAAAGCGATAACTCCGCACACTTTGCGCCATACGTTCGCCACTCACCTGCTTGAAGGTGGCGCAGACTTACGAGTTGTTCAGGAGTTGCTTGGACACACAACCATAAGCACTACCCAAATTTACACGCACGTAAGTTTGGAAAGATTGCGTCGCGTTTATCACGCCACACATCCTAGAGCTTAGTGCCGATCATCGCTCGCTATAACCTTAGCAAACCGCTTATCGGTGTCTTTCTTATCCATATCTAGTGCTACCGTAATGGCAGCTTTGTTGTACAGGAACTGCGATCGCCATTCGTTGGCGGCCGCTGGCATATCGTAGGCTTCTTGCAAAAAGCCCGATTTATCCCTGACATAAATATCGAGCAAATGCTCTGGACCTCCAGTATAAGAGTCCGAGCAACCGCCACCTACATAAGAGAAGATGACTTCGCTCAACTTGTCCATATTTGGCGGTCTGCAAAAAGTGAAGGATAGATCCGGTAGGTTTTTGTTGACGCTTTTGTCTTTAAGGTAG
>CAJCIF010000245.1 GCA_903970355.1 Actinomycetota bacterium | reverse complement strand
AAGGTTGCCTTTGGGGCAATTACTGAAATCAGGCAGTGGCAACTGCGAAGCATTTGAATTTGGTGACACGATTTCAGTTGTCGTCCTGAAAAATGAGGAAGGTGCAATTACATTTACGAGACTTCCTTTCAAGCACCTTTCAGAAGATCGGGCACCGAAGAAAGAGAGCCGGCTGTCGAGATTTTTGCAATTTCTATATTGGCAGTTTGTGTTAGATTGAGCCACACAACCCAGGGCGGGTGAGCACATTTCCATGTGTTTATCACTCGCCCTTTTTGGCGAACGGTAATACTAAACAGTACAGTAGAAATTGGAAAATAGAAACGACCGGAAATATGCGTCGTTGAAGACGCGCTTTCGGTCGTTCCTAAAAGTCACCAATAAATTAGTTGAATTGAAGTTTCGCCAAGCGTAGTTCTATGCTTTCAACCCAGCTAAGTGTCAGTGTCAGCACACATTGAAAGTGCTGAGCGGCAGCTTGCTCGAGGTCTTTGCTAGGAACTATCGAAGGGTCCCAATTCAGGTCGATCAATTCACTTACGTTCAAAGCGGGTAACTGCGAATTTAAATCTGTATACAGCGAGACGAGCCAATTATGGAGTATTTCAAGCGTATCAATTTCTCCAAGCAGTTGCTCAACATTTAGGGAGGTCCTGTTTTTCTTACCTTCCTGCGCCAACGCCTCAACGATGATGTGGCTGTGACGAAAGCTGAACACGAGAAATTTGGCATTGCATTCCTCCAGGTTTGCTAATGGCTTTTCATAGTGGGGGTGAGGATCTCGTGCGAACTCGTTGTATCCGCGGGCGTTAGATTCAGCAAATTCAACTGCTGAAAATGCCGGAACGAAAGAACGCACACTTCTATCGAAAACAGCAGCAGTCTCCTTAGCCCTTTCTATCAGTCTTTGAAGAAGAACGACATCAATTCTTCTCTCCAGCATATAGAGATAATTGCCAGGTCCCATCGTAAATCGCGCGTCCTTCATGGCATAAATGAAATCTTGCACTATTGAAAATTCACGCGGTAATAATTTGAGCTTACCTTCAATTGAAAATGCGACGACTTCAAATTCAGCAGGCGTTGCTGAAAGCAGATCGTTCAAATATCCAGAAAGTTTTACTTTGGTGGCAGCGATAGAGCTGACCATCTCTTGCCAGTTGTTGATACCAACGCTAAGGTGGTTCTTCATTATTTGATTTTTGTAGTTAGTAATTAAATAAGGGAAGCGGCTCCGAAGAACCACTTCCCATCGTTTTCATGGAATTACATGAGCAAATTGGCTAGCTGCAGATCCAGGCCTCGAAGCAAGTTCAAGGTCAGATGCAGGTAACTGCTGAAGTGTCGTCTGCCGGCGAGAACGATTTCCTCTGCGGGAATTCTCAGTTGTTTCCAGTTGACGTTGATCAGTTTACCGAGGTAGTTTGCTTCTTTGTTGGCATCGGTACCGGGCAATTGTTGGTTGAGCCATGGGTAGTTGTCGCGGGGCCAGAGTGATATTTCACCTGTAACCTCGATTCTTCCCAATAGACTCTCATAGGCGTGATGGTCACCGGCATGATTGCTTTCTTTGAATAGGGCGTAATTGAGGAGCGACTCCTGTCTCAAGCAGAGCAAGCGGCACTTTTCCGCAAGATACTCCAGGGTTGGCGGCTCCTCTTCGACCAGGGTCGTGTCTTCATCGGCGCTGTCGTAGTTGCAAATGACCAACGATATGAGGTCAAGAACAACGATAAGGCCTGCGAGATCGCGCGGATGTTTGTCGAAAGTGTGGATGACCTGATCGGCACGCGTAAATAGGCGATTGATGATAACGGCGTCGTAGCTTCTTTCCAACCAATGCTCGGATAGGCTCTCGGGGTCGGTTTCGTACAACTCGGCTACTTCCAGTTTGACCTTTATTCGTTTCTGGAGTGTGGCGAGATCGAGAGCGGTCAGCTTCGGCCGAATTTCAGTTGCGAGGGCGTGTTGCTGTTCGGGCTTTGCGTGAGTCAGGGAATGCAGGAAGCCCATAACTTCTCCTTTTTTCGCGGCGATTGTGTCCACGATGCTTGTCCATGTTTTTTGGACGAGACTTGTTGTCTGTTTCATTTTCTAGATTTTTTTTGTTAAATAAAAGGTAAGTGGTTTGGAAAAACCACTTGTCCAGATGCTTTCAATGGGAAGAGCCTTGCCATCTTTGTTTTCAATGAGTAGAGATTTTGCGTTTTGGGTCGGGTTGGACGAAAAGGCGATCTGCTAAGCGCTGTTCGATCGATGCCGTTCGATTGATTGCTAAAGTCACCATCCGGGACAAGTGGTCGCGAGCGCCCCAAGTAACATCCCGGTACGGCGAAACGGAACTTGCTCTCAATAGCGCCCAGTTCACTGTGATTAGCGAACCGACCTGATAAGCATCGTTGTTCCTCATAGCCGCGTCAGACTTGTTCACATTGAGCTTTCTCTGCAACTCTTTCACGTGGTCAATCAGGTCACAGACCGTGTCACACTCGCCCATGAGGTTCTGGAAATCTGCACTAGACCCGGCCGGGGATTTTCCATACTCGAAAACAGTGTGCAAATTTCTCGCGAAGTCATAGAAGAGGAGGTGACACCTTTCGTTGCAATCCTCAAGCGGCTCCCGCTCTCTGATAACGTCCGTAGGGTCATCGTCAGTGCCGTCGTAATCAACAATGATTCGTGCAATCAAGTCAATCGCAGCGAGCAGGGGAACGAAAGAGCGAACGTCTCCAGTGCAACGGTTGTATACGGATTGCGCCTTTTCGAACAAGCGTCTAATCAGAAGGGTATCGAATCTTCTTTCTAACCAATGGTTGCTTTCAGAGGTTTCGGACCAGGTCTCTTTATCCAATTGCAGCAGTAGCTGAAGCTCTTGCAGTACTGGTTTGAAATCAGACAATGTAACTCTGACCTCAATGGGCACATACTTCTTCTGCTCAGGAGCATCGAACGCGGAAAGGCTCTCGACGAAAACCGACAATTTTTTGTACTCCGCGTTCAGGCGTTCGGCTATTTCTGTCCATGTCGGTTGGACAATAGATTCTGTCTGACTCATATTTTTCAGATTGATGGCTGTTTATTGAATTGTTTTAGGGATGCAACTTTCTGGCGAATCGTCTGATGTTTCGCAATACCTTCCCGACACTGACCGGATGCGGCCAGGGAGTCCCTTTAGCTTTTGCAGCGGAACTGAATCGAAGTTGAAGACGTTGCTGTAAATCTGCCTCTGTTGATTCTGCCTCCAGGGCGCGTACATATTCCGTCTCCTGATTTTTAGTAGAGTCGTACACAAAAGGAACCTCCGCCTTTTCATTTTTAACGGAGCCACCGATGGCAAGAATCTTGAATCTCAGAATTTGATTTATGGCCTGATGAAGCTGCACTTGCGTTGCTTTAGCTTTTGCAATGCGCGCATCGACCGACGCCTGACTGGCTGTATCTGTTATTTCAGGGAGCTTTAGACTGTCGAGGCTCGACTGATTCACCCCGAATAACACAGCTTCAGATTTGAGCGACGATACTAAACGCGCATTTTGGATGGCGATCCTTTCTTCTACATCGGCTTTCTCAGTAGCTATCGCTAGTTCTTCCTTAGAGCGACTGCGTTTTGTACTGCAACCGAGCAAAATGACCGTGCTTGCGAATACTATCGCAAGACGAAAACTGAACTTGATCATAAATTTGAGTTTTAAATTTGATGGATGTTGTTAATGAATCAAACTACGTTTTTGTCTTTGACCTTGTAGGCATTCAGTTCAGGCGAGGCTTTTAGATAGTTGGGAAGATCAAAGATGTGGACAGCGACTACGCCCTCTGCTGTTGGAGCCTTTATACCTACCCAAACAACAAGCCGTCCTGCCAATGTAAAAGTTCGAGCAATAGTTATTCCAGGAGTGGAGTTATCGTCGAGGGAATTGGGATCGATAATCACTAAGCCATATTCTTGGAGATTGAAAGAATGCAGACTGCTGTCTGGCAGATACCCTCGGAAAACGCTGTTTTGACCGCGGTCCAGTACGAGCCCAATACATTCATCTGCCCTTGCATGTCGTTCGGCAATAGCATTAAGGATTTCTATCCGCAACGAGTCATGTTTGCTGATAATCAAAATTTTCTGGTCCATGGAAAAGTTGTTTTATATTGAATTGGGATCCTATGGTTTTAAGCGCATCACTCTGGGATTCCGTTCAGAGCAATGCACTTAGCTTTTGAGTATTGGTATTTTGGAGAAGTTGCCTTTTAAAAGGAAAAAGTCCTGGCGATTCAAGGAAAAGAAATGATGTTCCGAAATTACTTGAAAACCGGATGCTTTCGCAACAAGTAGCCACTCGTGTGAACTAGCGACAACAACGAATACATCAAAACTGGCTTGCGAAGCTATTCCACACTATGCGCGCACACTTTTACTTGTCGTCGCGTGTGCGTGTGAGATCCAAAATATCCTGCACTTGTGAAGTTGTTGATGGGCAAAGAAGGTCGACTTCAGCTTTCACAACTTGATAGTTTGTCGGACCAACAAATGCACTAGCTTTGATAAATCCTGGCTTGAGAGATTGCGTCACCAGCCAGTTAAAATGCATCCCTTCCGCGTCGTCGTAATCCACTGTGATCGGATAGCCTTCTTTATCCGGTAGTCCGTAATACTTAACCAGAATTTTTTGTATTTCTTTTGGCAACTGAACAGAGTTAGTTACGGTATACGAGGCTCCGATTATGCCTTGCAGTTGGTTGAAAGCCTTGCGGCGATCATCCAATTTTGGCGTCGGTTTTTTCGGCATAACGAAAGTACGCAGTACGAGACCCTTTTCAGTAGTTTGTTTTTGAAATTGCAAAGGCAGGTTGTGAAAACTTATGCCCAGTCCTACGACAACCCAGGGAGTCGCACCGCCGAAGTACTTCTCAGCGGGAGTTGATACAACCCGTCGACTTTTGGTGTTAAAGATGGATACCTTCCAACTTGGCGCTGTGCTAATGAGCACGTTGCCTAACTTGCGATCGTCAATTCTTATGCCCTTTTGTGTCATGGAAATATGTTGTGGACCCATGCTCAGGCAGTTCTGTTCGAGAACATAGCCTTGCTCCTCTTTGTCCGCCGCAAAAGAAGCAGGGATTGAGAGAGAAAGGGTAACTAGCAGACACAAAATTGAACGAATACGCAATTGGGGCATTAGCGCTTTTGGGAAGGATCGCTTTTTAGCTTAGCTTATTTTGTTTGATTCAAAAATCTTCTCTTTAATTAGATACTATAACGGACAGTATAATGTGACAAAAAAATCGAGAAACCCAAACGGGTCAGGCCTCTATTGTTAGACTTGCGTCCTTCAACAAAGGCCCGACCGTTTGCGAATCGCAGATCGCGTTAGAACATATCCTTACTTACAACCGGCGCAGTGCGAAATTTCTAGACGTTCAATGGTCTCTAGAAAAACACGGGTAGCTTCGTTAGACGCCTTAATACAACGTCGATATAACTTCGCATCCCAAAACATCCTGGCTTCTTCAAGGCTTTTGATTGCATCTGCAAGAGTCCGTTCGTCGGGCCATAAAGAGAACACATACGTGTTTAGGTCACTGGCATAACGGAGTACGATTTTTGCATGCTTGCGCTTATTCCGCTCAAATCTGCTTGTTAGGACAGCGGCATAGCGGCTGAGAAATTTTCTAACTGCACAAATCAGGCCAAAGAAGATAGCCGCGGAAGAGAAGGCGATCGCAGTGTGCAGTAAATTCAAATGAATTGAAATGACCATACATAACTCCTGGTGACTTCGAATGAAAATGAAGTCTTTTGTTGAAAACGAAGTTCGTCCATCACCATAACTGGTGTGGAATAAGGACCTACTTGGAACGAATCTATTGGGTGATTGACTCTCTTATGCTGCGAATTGAAAAACTAAAATACGCCTGAAAGTGGCAGATCTAGAAGCCTGTAATCAAGGGGCGGCCGGTGTTACTAATACGAAAAACATCAGCTAGCGCGAGTATTACTCTTAGTGAAACTAGCGCCAATACTAGCTTGCAAGCAAAAAGCGCGAGCATTTAGTGGTACTGTATTCGGTACCAAAATCGGCTCGCGCTATCGAAGCAGGCTAGTTGTCTGATGCCATATTGAATTAGGAATGTGGGCTAACTTGGTTCATAGAGATGTGGAGAACACGTATTAAGTCCAAAAATTTCTCAGTTGGTGCCTTATATTGAAAGTAAATACTATGTGATAGAGTATAACTATGATCGGAAAATAGGCAAAGAGCACAAAAGATGTGTGAGAAGGACCGAAATTTTTGAATTTGGTCCTTCTCACTAAACATCAGCGAAGCGCTTAGTGTCCAATATCCGGGCGCTTGATGTTGAGGAAATCTCCTTGCAGGATGATTTCGCCACTTGTTCCGCAAGCGAACCCGGACTTTGCGCTTCCACTAACGATGTGCGCCTTCGCCCCGCTCATCGAAATTAACTCCAGCTGCTCGGACTTCATATCCTGCACCGTAAGCTCGGTGTAGTAAGAAGAGGCAAGCAATGTGCAGGTTTGGACACGCAAACGTTCAATTAGCACTTTCGAATTGCCGGCTGCGAAAATGTCGACCTTTTGAAAATTGAGACGTTTTGCCGAAAATTGACTGGGCCCGGTGAAATGAAGCTCGCCATTTTCACCATTCCAGTAGTCGATTTCGAGATGCGTTTGCCTGATGCAATGGATCTTAAGATCACCTCTATAACTAGTCGGGAGGTCGATTACAAGCCGAACTGGTGCGCTTGGCTGAAAATCGAGCTGCTCGAGGGTGCCATCATCTTCAAGCAGCCAGTTGTCTGGATGACTTGAGCTAAATGCGATGTCTTCTCGATCTGAGTGGACGAACAAGGCGCTTACAAAATAAGCCGTAATAGCAATTCCCCTCACCAAACGAGGAACCGTTCCGATCTGGTTCATTTTTTGCATATGTCTCCCGCAACATTCTGTTCCAGTCCAAATCGTCTTGATCTCTCAAGAAAGATTCGGGTAGAAAAAGCCCCATGTGATTTAGTCGCGTGTGGTTTATCTGTGGAAAACTGAAAGTTGCATACGAGTTGATGCTATGGGAATGACTCGTACATAGACAACAAAAATTTTTGAAAGCGTGGCTGCAACCCGGTCTGGCAGCACGGAATTTTTCACTCGGCAGCAGGTATTGTGCTGTCCCATTAGCCCCTAGTGTAGATGACAATCAAGACGTGTCTTCTGTAAACGACCAGCTAACGGGTCAATAGAAGCAAATAACACGATCCAACAAGACTTTGATCGCTTTGGAGATCACTTGTGACGTTGCCCAAATTGGTCTTGCTCTTCGCGGTGATTCTTTTGCTAACACGGGATGGTCCTTTGGCAGATACTTTTTCATCCAGGCAGAGTCACAGCGTGATTTCGGTTTCTTTTTCTCTGCTGGTTTGGTAACCGGCAGGTAGCGTTTTAGGAAATCGACTGACTCACTGACTTGCATCACAGAATTCTCGATACTGTTTTTGAGATCGTATGTCATTGTTTCCACGTACCAAATTGGCTCGCTGAACGGAGTTTCCGTCCATTAGCTTAAAATCAAATTGAGTGACAGCGTTGGTAATAATCTTGGGGAATGTGTGGAGTCGTTTTTAAATCCACAGTTGCATCGTATGCAATCCCTATGAAAATTTATTGAAAGTCAAGAGGCCAAGTTCGCCCCAAAAATTAAAGCGGGGGAATCCAGCTATTACGGGTTCAGAACTGAAATTACATTACGGAGCTAGAGCCACTGGCTGCGATCGATACCACCGTCCAGGAAAGGACGCGGTGTACGCTAGTGGGAATTCCGATAACCAGGGCTAAACCGAGCGCCAGTTCGATAGCGGTAATGCCTTCAGTTTTGACCTGTTTGGTGAGGCGCTTCCAAAAAATTGTCAGGGCTAGTAAGAAAATCAGGGCGACGATGCCGTTCAGCAGCAGACCGAAATAGTCACTGTTTGAACGAATCAATTCTCGAATCAAAGTCATGGACATGCATTGCCCCCCCTGCAATGTGATGTGTGAAGAGAATAGCTGCGTTTGCTGTGAAACACCAGCCGGTTTCTCCCACGAACTATACACTATAAATAATAGTGAAAACCGGATTTTTGCAAAGCAGTTTGAGCTTCCGGGGTTTGGAAGTATTCTGCTTTGCAAAAAATGTTTTTTCAGTGCGTCCTAGTCAAAATCAAACCCTCCGCAAAATCTGGGCAGTGGTCGTCCCGGCGCTGTTCACCTTTTTGATGACGTGCTCACTGAAAAGAGCTGAGAACAGTTCCCATTCAGACGATGACAAAGGTAAATGTTGCCCGAAGTCAAATTCGTAGTGCATGCCTTGTCGGATGCATTTACTGAAGTTTGCATAAAAAACTTGGCAGGCGCGGGTCACCTCGTCTTTGTATTGCGAGAGAGGATGTTGGATCAATTTGATTTCGACGTAGACGACGTAAGTAATTTCACCGGTGTTGATCGGCGCCGAGAATTGGACGTACATAAAACTCCTATTTAGATTGGAAAGTTGGTGGCAAAATCGGTCAGAGTGCTATGCACGCTGAAAAAACGGAAACGGTTGAAGTGTGAATGCTGTCTGGGAAGTGGTGCTTGTCCCGGAAAAAATAAGATAGATGATTTGACGGTAACCAGGTCAGTGACCCGGAGCAATAGATAAACGGCAATTGCTAATGACAATTAGGAAAGTGTGAGATCAAATATTGGGCCACGCTAGCGGAGGTGCAAAGGTCGATCGAATCATTTTGACCGGTGCGAGCCTCGCTAAAAACGTTTCCTTATCGGGGCTCCCAATGGCTGCCTGAAGAGTGAGCAAAAACGTCGAAACTGGCTGCCAAGCAGCGCTTTCCTTGGTTGTATTTAAAATACGGTGCAGCCTAGATTATGAAAGCTTCAATCTCTTTCCCTTAGGCATATTTTCTTCTTCTGAAGAATCAATCGTAATCCCGGCATTCCCTTTCAAATAAGTCAAATTGCGTGCGCCAGGGCGTTCGCAAATCGTACTGCGCTCGAAACCAGTTTTTTTTCACTAACTTCTAAATGGCGCACTAGCGCTATGGAGGGTTACCACCATGAAATTAATACGCAGATCCATCAAGTACTTTTTCGAAGACAAATGGCTCATAGCCTGGCTCTTCGTCATCGTAGGGCTACTCACCATCATCGAGTTGGTTGAAGCCTGGCCTGCGGCAATCCTCATGGATTTGACGCATACCGAGCCGCATACCAACTGGGTAAGCAACTTGCTCCTCTCCATTCTGCCACCGGACAGGATCAAGGAAGTGGTTGGGTTGGCCCTCATTTTCCTAATCTCTAAGGTGAGCCAGATCATTCTCACCTTTTTACACACCGTCGTGGAAACCCGTATCGACTATAACGGTGATTTCCGCGCCAAGTGCGAACTCTTCCAAAAGCTGCAAGACCTGGGTGTTCCTTACAATCGCCAGCAGAGCGAAGGAGACCTGGTCTATCGTCTCAATGAAGATTCACTCGGATGTTCCGAGATCTTCAAGGTGGTTGTGGAAACGCTCACGGCCGGTCTATCCGTCGTAGCGGCTGTGTGGATCATGATCACTATCAGTCCGATCATGACCTTCATCTGTCTTTCCATTACACCAATCGTCATCCTTACCAATCTCTACTTCTCTTCTCGCGTAGAGGAATTTACAAACCGTGCTAAAGAAGCAGACACTTCCCTGTACAACTGTTTGGTTCGCTCGATAGGAACCATGCCTGTTGTACACGCGTTCCTGCATGTCAAAGATGAGATTCGCAGTTTCGCTAATGCAGCGCGCGGCAGTGCCAATGGCTGGCAGGAAGTGGTCAAAAGCGAGGCTACCTATAACCTGATCATCGACATGGTTTATGCGTTGGCGGCTTCTGCTGTCTTTGCATATGGTGGCGTGCTGGCAGTCCGTGGCGAACTTTCACATGCCGGCAAGCTGGCACTTTCAGGAGGCGAGGTGCTCGTTTTCCTCGACTACCTCAACACTATGTGGTTGCCTTTGTGTCGGTTCTCCAGTTTCAATGTCGACATCGCTCAGGGACTCTCCGGGGCGAAGCGACTCTTTGAAATACTGGACAGAGAGCCGGAAGCAAAGGAACCAATCGATGGCAAAAACATGCCGATTCAACCCAGAACCATTGCACTTAACGATGTTCGTTTCGGTTACTCGAACGATATGTCCGTCCTGAATGGAATTTCTCTTGAGATTCCTCCAGGGCGCATCGTTGCGGTGGTAGGCGAAAGTGGCTGTGGCAAGAGCACGCTCGTCAATCTTTTGCCTCGGTTCGATGACCCTACCAGTGGTAGCATTATGCTGGATCAATTTGATCTCAGTACGTGCAAACTCGACCATGTGCGTGGACACTTTGCCTGCGCATTTCAGGAAGCACTGCTGTTTCCAACATCGCTCTACGAAAACATCGCTTACGGCAGACCAAATGCAACGCGGGCAGATGTTCAGCAAGCCGCAGTTGCAGCAGGAGCAGCCGGTTTCATCGACAAGCTGCCCAAGAAGTATGAAACCATTCTGACCGAACACGGACACAACCTGTCGGTTGGACAACGACAGAGAATCGCTCTGGCTCGAACGTTCTTGAGTCAGGCCCCGATTCTAATATTCGACGAGCCTACTAACCACCTTGATAGCGAAAAGGCCAACTTGGTTATGAATGCTATCTTCGCTCTGCGGGGACAGCGCACGATCATTTTGGTTACACATGACTTAGGGTGGTTGGTTGACTGCGACGAAATCATCGTACTTCGAAACGGCATGATAGAAGAGCGTGGAGATTATGCCGCGCTTATGGCGAAAGGAGGACATTTCTG
>CAJCIF010000244.1 GCA_903970355.1 Actinomycetota bacterium | reverse complement strand
GAGCACTTCGCCGATACCGCGCAGGTGCCGGTTTTCGAGAGAGTCGATGTTATCGAGAGTGCCAACATCCATGGGCAAGCCCAGGATATATTCAACAGCGGCAAGAAGGTCGTTGCCCGTTAATTGATGGGTAACTTCTTCAACACCTAATTTATCGTTGACGCGGCGGCGTCCCAATTTGCCTAGAGAATAGCGCCGTTTGTCTGTCAGTTCCTTCAAGGCGGTTATGCCACCATTAGCACCACCACCGCCATCCGGCTTCCAGGCTCTGCCTACAATGGCAAGGGCCTCATGCTGAGTGAGTTGGCGAAATTCAATGCGATCGCGTTCGAGCAGATGTCCGAGGCGCTTTTGGATGGTGGCGGCTTCCACACCCATAGCAAGGAGTACGGTCGTTGCGGCCACCCAACTGCGTTTGGGTAGTTTGATGCGGCACTTCGCTTTGCTCGTTTTAGTTGTACCGGCATCCAGTTCTAACTCGATGCTAAGTGGTGCGCCTTGTTCGGCCAGTAAAAGTGCTTTGTAACTAAGGGAGCTCGACGATTGATAATAGATGCCCGGTGCTCTTACCAATTGACCAAGAACAACCCGCTCTGTTCCGTTAATTACATAGGTACCGCGGTCTGTGATAACCGGCATATCGGCAAGGTAGCAAGTCGATTTGCGCAATTCGCCTGTGTGCGTATCACGCAGCCAGATTTCCATGAGCATGCGTCGGGCATGAGTCATGTTGGTTTTGCGCGCCGCTTCTGAAGTGGTTGGGTAGCCGGAATCGGCAGCATAGTCTTCAAAGCGCCAATGCACTTTGCCGTCTTGTCCAATAAAGGAAAGTTCAAATCTTGTACTGAATTCGCTGGCTACTGGTGAAATTTCAGAGAAGAGATTGCCAATCGTTTCTTCCAAGAATCGCCGATAAGAGCGTCTTGGGAATTCAGCTAGATCTGGTGGCTGAAAGTGGAAACTCATGGATTAGCTCCGTTTGTCGTCTCAGACTTTTCAGTGGACACGGCGTCACCACCGGTACCACTAGCACTCATGAGAGAACGCTTGTGAATGGAAAGAGCTCTGGCTAGATCTTCTGCGTAGTCTTTGCGGCCTGGTGTAAGAGCACTGGCAATTCGAAATTCGCTTATCGCTTCGGAAATGTCGCCTGATGCCATCAAATCAACTGCGATGCGGTGGTGGATGTCTGAATTATTCATATCGTTGGAGGACAACTGCTTTAGCATGTCCAGAGCATTTTTATAGTCGTGACTGGACTCTGCTTCTTCCACTTTGGCAAGAGACCCGGCATCGATTTGAGGCGGGGTTGGAAGCGCACTTGGTCTGCCGCCGCGATTGGCTGCTTCATCGTGTGTTCTGATTGGAGACGACGGTGAGTTCATGGCTGTGTTGGACCCTGGACCTGCTTCATATGTATCTTTAGCTGGCGCCGGCGGGGTGGAGTTTAACATGCCACTGCTTGCGGTGCCGCTTGACCAACCTTGCCCGCCCACTTGCGCATAAGAAGTTGGTGGCGGATTTGCTGGTCTGTAATTGTTGTTGGGGTAGTTGCCTGCAAACTGATTCGTATTGGCAACGTTTCCGGCATTGCCGGCACCCATTTGCATGCGCGCCATACGCGCCGCTGCCTCTTTATTATTCGCTGGGTCTATTAATACGCAAGTTAGATATGCTTGATGCGCTCCCTTGTAGTCACCATTAGCTTCCAGGCATTCTGCCAGTAAAAATTGATAGCTGGCATTCCGCGGTTCTAGCATGACTGCTTGACTGATTTCTGCAAGCGCTTCGCGTTTTAAACCTTGGTTAAACAAAGTGTCTGTGGCGAGTTTGTGCTTTTCGGCATTAGTGTGCTGATAGGCACGAGCCAGGCTAGCTCTTCCGGCTGCCAATCCGGCATTCTTGGGATCAATCGTTTGGACCTGGTTGTAGGCGCTTTCAGCCCCTACGAAATCTCCAGTTAATTGCAGCGCTCCTGCCAGTCCGAGGTAATTTTCAGAAAAGGTCGGATTGGCCGCTACTTGTTTTCGCCAGATTTCAACGAGAGTTTCGCCGGCTACGGAATCTTTCGGGTCGAGGATGAGGGCTTTGCGCAACGATGCGGCTGCACCGGTCGTATCTTTTTGGGAAAGTTGAATCAGTCCAAGTTGTCTGTGAGCTGGACCACAATCTGGATCTTTTGCGATCGCCTGACGATACCAGGCCATTGCCGTTGTCATTTGACCGTAACGGCAGGACATGTCGCCCATTTTGACGTAGGTGCGTCCGGAGTCTTCCAATTGCATAGCGGCTTGATATTCAATAGCGGCACCTTCCAGGTCACCAGCGGCTGCTAGTTGATCGCCAACTCCCAGTCTTGCATCAGCTGAACTTGGGTTTATACCGGACTTGCGCAAAGCTTCAAGCAGCATTTTGCCGGCAAGAGCATTGTCGGGGGCCGCGGTGAGTGCTTTACGGAATAGATAAGCAGCACTGGAGTAATCGCCCCCTGCCAGGCGTTGTTGTCCAAATGCGCAGCGGGCGGCTGATAAATTGATGCGAAATTGTTTGTTGCTCGGGTCTAATTGAATAGCTTTTTCGTGGGCTTGAATGCCTTGCTCCCACTTTCCTTGTCTGCCGAGTTGCACGCCTTCGTTATTGGCATCGACTGCTTCTTGAATCGACCTTTTATAGTTTTCTATTTGTTCTTGACGCGCCTTTTGGCTAGCTTCGATAGCCTTTTGCTTGGCTATTTCGGCATCTTTGGCAGCCTTGTCGGCATCCGCTTTTTTCTGGGCTTCTTCTTCTCTGTAATCCGGTCGGCGTTTGAAGCGACTCAATTCCGGCGCTGCTTCCTGACCGGTGCTGAAATCCTTGGAGGCACGATCGGATTCATGCGGTAGTGGCGCCCCATCCAGCTTGGTAGCTTGAGCGCAGTGGCATATAAGGCTGAGAATAATCGCCAGAAATAATCCAAAAGAAAACTTGGTCGACTGGTTTGCAGTGTTTGTCATTTGATTCCTGACACTGACCCAAAAAGAGATCGAAAGACCCGTTTTCGCCCCCGGAAACGTGAACACAGCTTAACGATCTACGCCCTCCCAAGTCTATTGGGGGTTGTCCCACCCGTTTCGTAAGAATCCCATTTTGATAGGATGAAATCGGGAACCTTGCAGCCACACCCCACCTGGAAACCTAAGTAGGGTCTGCCTGGGGACGGTTGTTCCGGGAAACGCTTGACGAGAAAGACCGATTCTCGTACCTTTGCCGAAGGCAGCAGCGTTTAAGTGTTGCCGTTCAGCGGCATTGCTAAAATAGAACAGTCCTTGACAGACCCAAGCGTCGCGCTTCAAGTTACTATAAAGGGTCTACTAGCAAATTTAAAAAGTTCCGGAGCTTTAATTGGACTCAGCACTACAAACTGCCTCAAGAATGCCATCTTCATTTCGACCAAGAACCGTGCTCTGTGAACGTCATGAGCTCATTCGATTTGGCCTGAAGCGGGTAGTTTCCGAGGTCGTAGATATCGTCGGCGAAGCAGCGGACGGCATGGCCGCAACCGAAATAATCAAGCGCATGCGTCCCGATTTCGTCATGTTGGACGTAGACCTAGACATTCTTAATGGTGTGGAAGTGTGCCGTCGGGTAACTCAGGAGTTGCCTGGTTCGAATATTTTGATTCTTACCGATTCCTATCACGCCACCAAATACCACAACCAATTATTGAGGGCCGGGGCACGAGGCTTTTGCCTGAAGAGTTCAGGTCCAAGAACTCTTTTTGAAGCTATCGAGCAAACCACTCGGTCGCTGCCTTATTGCGACCCCAAAATTACTCAACTCGTAAAACAAAGCCCTGCTACGTCGATGCCCAACAGCAATTTGACGGACCGGGAAATTGAAGTTCTCATCCGGCTCGATTTGCGCAACAAAGAAATTGCCGAAGAGCTTGATATGAAACTTAGAACCGTTGAGAAACATATTGAATGCATACTCGCTAAGTTGAAGGTGCCAACCCGCACTGGTGCGGCGCTAAAAGCTGTTCAGTTGGGTTATGTCTTGTTGCCGAAAATGCCAGGCCGAGATCCGGTTACTGGTGTCTCGCACGAGCAAACGGTCGCGGAATTGCAGGCAGAATTGGCAATTGCAAACGATCACCTCAAGGCTCTCTTGAAACAAAACGAACTTCTCAAAGAAGCTTTGAATGAGAAGTTAAGGAGCCCGATGCCACATCCACCGGGGCAGCCACCGGGTCAGCCACCAACTCCGCCGCCTGCCCCTTCCCGCAATCCCAACATACTTGAATAGTTTTTGGCCTAGCCTTTCTGGCATGGTCATTTTTGGCACCATCGGCAATGGTAGGGCCCGGTGCTTTAGTGCCTGAAATCATGCTTTAATCTGCAGTCCATACCCGTCAATCTGGAGCGGCGATGGGCCTTGTGATCCTCCTTAGTAGGGATAGCTGTTTCCCCCAGCGCGATCCCTATGAGGAATGATGCTTTCGGGCGTTCCTTTCCGATATTCTGGGAAGAGCTAACTACGCAGAGGCAGTAATTCTTTGACCGAAGTAGGTACAGAGTACAACCTGCATAGCACCATTCAGCCTTATGGGCTTCTCTTTGTTGTAGATGCGGATAATTTTCGAATTGAACAAGTAAGCGCCAACGTTGAGTCGTTGTTAGGCGTAGATCCAACTAGCGTATTCGACCAGTCTTTTCTTTCCCTGTTAGAAGTGGATTCAGTGGCGATTGCTGAAGCCTTCTTGCGCTTTGATGAGTCGTTGAAATTGCAGCCTGTCACGGTAAGGTTCAAAGACCACGATAAGCCTTTCGCCTTGGGGCGGGACAACCAAGACACATTGATTGTGATTGAAGCCGAGCCGCTCGAAAACGAGGCTTTTTTATTTGCTGATACCAGCCGCTATCTTTTTCATGTGATGGAACGACTGAGTCCACGTGCTTCCTCATCTGAAGTAATGCATATTCTTGCTTTGGAAATTAAGAATATTACCGGCTTCGATCGCGTCGCCGTATGCCGATTTGATGAATCGAATAACGGTGTGGTTGTGGCTGAAGAAAAGGCACCGAATATGGTGTCTTA
>CAJCIF010000243.1 GCA_903970355.1 Actinomycetota bacterium | reverse complement strand
TTGAGCGGTGGCAATGAAAGATTTGACGATGCCGGCGCGGCCGAGCTCGGAGGTGGGATCAAGCTTCAGTGCATCAGCAAAAGAATCTTCCGATTCGCGGTATTTGACTGATGAATAATATGCTTCACCGAGAATGACGTGATCGAAAGCGGTTAATGGCGTCATCTTGCCGACGATTTTCATTTGATCTAAAGCTGTTTCAGGATCACCGTTACTGGTAAGAGCGTAGGCCAAATATCTTCGTGCCGCCACGCTGTTTGGATCGGCTTTAACAGCTTGCGTAAAAATTGCAATTGCGTTTGCAAAATCACCTTTGCCGATGGCGGTATAGCCTTTGTTTAAAAGCGAAGTCACACTTTCGGCAGGGGGCTTAACAGCTTGGGCAGGAGATTTAACAGCTTGGGTAGGAGATTTAGCGGCATTGGTTGCCATTGCCATGGTCACACTTAAAGCAATCGTGACTGCGACGATACATGCTGAAAGTCTAAAACTCACCATCAATTACTCCCGGGCAGCTCACGTTGAACTGCTCACCCCAATCAAGTGTATCATCTGTAAGATCACTGCCAGGGCAATTGCAGGGGAAAGAGATGGCATCATGAACGCCCATCGCACTATTAGAGTATTGATTGTCTTTTCCCTGGTGATCTGGGTAGTGACTTTTCTCTATCTTCAGTCAGCCTATCCACCGGAGTTGACAGCAAAACCACAAGATTTAGTGTTCGCTGAAAGCGCTGTCAAACAAGAGCAGGACCTCCTGGCCAGAATTGAAATACTGAGGACAGGCGCCAGTTCTACTTCAGATCTGATCGCTGCTCACCTTGCCCTTGCCGAACATTACCTCAGCCAGGATCAAAAGGATCTTTGCGACAATCAAGTTGAAGCGGCGAAAAATTTGGTTGACCTCAGTAAACCTTCTTTAGCCGGCAGTGAGCTTATGAACGGCGTAGGCAACATCTATGAGTTGAAAGCCGAGTATGCAAAAGCGTGTGATGCCTACTTCCAGGCCGACAAACTTTGTCCGCCCGATCTTGATCTAAAGACGAGACTGCAAAAGGCTCGCACGCTAAATAACATAGGCAATCTTTATTTGCTCTGGGCGCAGATGCTCAAGGAAGATTCGCTGCGCAAGAGCAATTTTGCTTCCTCTGAAACCTATTTCAAACTTGCCCTTTCAGAAATCAAAAGCAACCAGCCCTGTGCAGAATCGGCGGCCGGAAAAGGTCTCGTCAAAACAATCTGCACTAATTACAAACTCTGCCTGGAAGATCTTGGCCGGGCAAACGAAGTTGCCCAGATGCTAGCTTCAAATAATCTCTAAGCGCTTTCTGTTTCTGTGAGCGGCTTTTGAAAAGGCTTTCGGCTCACAAAAGACCAAACCTTTTTCAAATCATTTGAATCAATAAACAGTAGATAGTTGATAATCATCAACCATTCAAAAATAGGAATATTCATCATCCACTCAATGGATAAATGTTGAGCAACTCCGAGGAGCAAAACCAGATAGCGAAACTCTTTCACCCAAATGAACGTGAAAAGAGAAAACTCAATAAAGAGCGTTGCAAATGAAATGACCTGGCAGGTCCAGAGGTGATCGAAAACGTAGGGCACAACTGGAAAGTGGTAGAACTCTTCAATACGAGCTGTGTAGTACACGGCTGTACCAGACCACCATATTGGCCCCCAAATTTTTGACCAGAATGCCTGCATGTACAGCAAACACATTTGCAATTGCAGAGCTCGTATCGTCCAGCCGGGACCAGTCTGATCGAACCATGCTTTTGAGCCACTCTCTTTCTTTTGCTGCCAGTAATCGACCGAAAGAATTCTGCCGGAAGGAGCGAACATCATCCAGAAAGCGATCTGGCGCATAAAAGTGTCACCGCTATTTAGAACATAAGGATTGCGATGATGAATGCTGTTCATGACGATCCAGAGTAACAATGCTGTAAATCGCGTTTTGAAACCGGCTGCCAGAGCCAAGCTGAGAACTGCCATTGCCGAAACCAGAAAATAAGCCCATGTTTCTGAATCGGGGAAAATTGTAAAAAGGCTAAGACGAGTGGTGGCATCCTGATTAGCAAGGCTAACCACTCGCAAAATAGCATGTGGTCCAAACCAATCGTTTGCCCAGGGCAATAAAAGAATGGCTGTCTCAAAAGAGATCAAGCCAAAGAGAATGCGGAATATAGCAAGCGGGAAAAGATTATGGTCTGTGAACCAGAACTTGTTCCAGGCTGCCAGAATCGCTTGCAGTGTCATAGCAAATCTTCCGGCAATACTTCGTAAGTAAGAAGAGTGTATTGATGAAAGTGGGGAGGAAGAGGATGTCCCAACCCTTCTTCTGGTGGCGGAACTGGTACCGAGTAACGCGAAAGGGTGACGAAAGCAGGCGGTGTGACATAGTCATTATTTTGGCGGGCCACGTAACGGGCAAAATCGCGCAGGTAGGCAGGCTCGGTTGAATAGGCCATATTGTCATGCCCAAATTTTCGCCAGCGTTCGCTCCACAAGCGGTCCAGTTGAGGCAACCGATCTATGCGAGGGTAAGCGACCGTGCGCATCGTGCCATCCTTATAAGTAACGATCATAAGAATGTGGATGTTTTGATTTCGTGGTGTAGGAGCGAAAACTGTGTAGTCCTGATCTAAACCAAGCAGCACTATGTATTTTCTAAAATAATCGGCATAGCTGTAAGCCCAGGGATGAGAGGAGAACATCCAGCAATAAATGATCGAAAAATGGAAGATCAAATAGAAGCTTAGAAAAAGTCGTCTGACCCTGTCCCAATCTATTTGATTGAAGTGAACCGCAAGCCGGTTCAGTTTGGTAGTCAACTAGTGAAACCTGCCTTTTGCATATGTTCTTTCGTCTTTTTCACTTCTTCGGTTTTTCCTTGTCGCCTGAGAACAATTATGAGCTGCTCATAGCAAATACGGAGCCAAGGCTTATTGATGCTTTCCTTGGGCGCTTTGTCTGCCACAGCAACGGCCGACTCAAAATGCTTGGTCGCTTCAGGAAGTTTTTCCAACTCTTTATAGCTCAGAGCTGCATAGGAGTGATTTCCAAAAACAGCGTTGTCGGATAGTTTTTCATCAGGGAGCAGAGACTGATCTACCTTAAGTGCCTCTTCTGCATAAGTGATGCAGTCTTTGTACTTTTTCTCAAAATAGGAACTTGCCGCAAGCAGACCCAGGTATTTTCCGAAAATTGCTTTTCCGGGTTCGTTCTTGCGAACATCCGCGAGCAACGGTTTTAGAAGCGCCTCTGTCTTTGCGTAGTCGCGTTTCTTATAAGCTTCGCGTGCCTCATTGAGCACGCCATTGGCCTTTATATAGAATTCCGTTGGCTTAGGGCGATCGGCCGCATCGGCTACCGTTGCGTTCGTCGAAAACACGATCAGGCAAAGGCAGGATAAGAGTTTTTCGTTCAACTTCATCTCAATCACCATGAAGAACCAGACGGCCATCAATATAACAAGATCATTGACTGTTTTTTCATCGAAACCTCTTAATTAAGAGTGCATGACTACCTGGCACATGCGCGCATGTAACGCTGGTTGGCGCTACTAGATACGGTATCATCCGCTCTAGAGATCCCCGCCTTTGCAAAATCTATCCTGCTTTGCCTCCTCATGAAAAAAATTTTGGTTGCCTGCCTCCATTCAATTCGCAATTCCTGCTAAGTTACTGAAATGGGGATGATTCTTGTCACTGGCGGTGCCGGTTATGTTGGCAGTCATTTCGTTCGATACTTTTCGGAACGAAATAAGGAAGCAGGCATTGTCGTAATTGACGATCTAAGACGTGGACACAAAGAATCCCTGCCGACGAAAACCAATATATTCTTTGAAGAATGCCTGATTGGAGATAGCGATCGTATCGATAGC
>CAJCIF010000242.1 GCA_903970355.1 Actinomycetota bacterium | reverse complement strand
GACGTTTATTTTTAAAAGCTCTGGTTCTTTTCGAATTGGCATTCTCCACTTACGGTTCGCCAACAAAAAAACGATGGAAGTGCGAAATCATTGCCGGGCAATGCACGTTTCCATCGTTTTAAATGCAGGTCGTATTTGAATCTATTTCCTGGGTGCGGTTACTTAAAGGATGATGTTCGAAACGACACCAGCTCCTACAGTACGTCCGCCTTCACGAATGGCGAAACGCATTCCTTCTTCAACGGCAACCGGCTGAATCAACTCTACTTCCATGGCAACGTTGTCGCCAGGCATAACCATTTCAACGCCTTCCGGAAGCTGGATGCTGCCGGTCACGTCTGTGGTGCGGATGTAAAACTGTGGTCTGTAGCCAGGGAAGAATGGAGTGTGACGTCCACCTTCTTCTTTGCTCAAAACGTATACTTCAGCTTTGAACTTTGTATGCGGTTTGATTGAACCAGGCTTGGCGATAACTTGACCACGTTCAATCATGGTCTTGTCGATCCCTCTCAAGAGAACACCAACGTTGTCTCCGGCAATACCTTCATCAAGTGTCTTCTGGTACATTTCGATTCCGGTTACAACGGTTTTGCGAGTTTCTTGCAAACCGATGATTTCAACTTCGTCACCAACTTTGACTTGACCACGCTCAACTCTGCCTGTTGCGACGGTACCACGACCGGTGATACTGAATACGTCTTCAACAGCGAGCAAGAATGGTTTGTCGATTGCGCGTACTGGTGTCGGAATGTTGTCGTCGACTGCTTTCATGAGCTCGAGAACTTGCTTTTCCATTGCAGCATCGCCTTCCAAAGCTTTCAAGGCGCTGCCTCGGATGAACGGAATGGTGTCGCCCGGGAATTGATATTTGCTCAGCAATTCGCGTGCTTCCAGTTCGACGAGATCCAGCAATTCCGGATCGTCTACCATGTCGCACTTGTTTAAGAACACAACGATGTGCGGCACACCTACCTGACGAGCAAGCAGAATGTGTTCACGGGTTTGGGGCATCGGACCGTCAGAAGCGGAGATGACGAGAATTGCGCCATCCATCTGAGCGGCACCGGTGATCATGTTTTTCACATAATCAGCGTGGCCTGGGCAATCTACGTGTGCGTAGTGGCGTTTTTCAGTACGGTACTCAACGTGAGCCGTATTGATTGTGATACCACGTGCTTTCTCTTCTGGAGCCGCATCGATTTCATCATACTTCTTGGCCTTTGCTTTGCCTTGCTTGGATAGGGCAAGCGTAATAGCAGCGGTCAAAGATGTTTTACCGTGATCGACGTGCCCAATGGTACCTACGTTCACGTTAGGTTTGTTTCTTTCAAACTTTTGGCGGGCCATCCTTCCAAATCTCCTTCACAATACTGGTACTGACAAAATCTCACCGAACTAAAACGCCATACGGCTAAATCGGGCGGCTGATGCTCCCCTTAGCGAGGGGCTTGCTCTGAATGGAGCCCATGACGAGAATCGAACTCGTGACCTCCCCCTTACCAAGGGGGTGCTCTACCGCTAAGCTACATGGGCCCAGACGCCATTCATTATGGCTCAGGCAAGCCTACAATTATTGCACCTCCATATATTTTCTTCATTGTTGATTGCTTTACGCGCCTCAACCATTGGTCTTAACCATCCTCTAAACACAGTCACAAGCGTTTTCTGAAGTAATGCCAGAACGACTTCCATCATTACTTTCGCAGCACGATTACTCGTGCTTAGCGCTTATTGGTTCGAGGCAAAAGAAATGGGCAGAGCTGGATTCGAACCAGCGTAGGCTTGCGCCAACAAGTTTACAGCCTGTCTCCTTTAGCCACTCGGACATCTGCCCACATAAGCCGGTGATGGGACTCGAACCCGCAACCTACGGTTTACAAAACCGTTGCTCTGCCATTGAGCTACACCGGCACAGGGCCAAGACGCGTTTTGTGATTCTACAAGCTCGCTTTTCGCAAAGTCAAATTGCAATCACTCGCTTGTCAAAGCAATTTCCATTGTACATTCATTTTCGTTAATCTTTATTTTTCGAAATACACTGGGGCTTTTGGAGGCTGCGGGTCTGCCGCACAAATTCGTAAAGAACTATTCCGGCCGCTACGGATGCGTTTAGAGACTCAGTGCGTCCAAACATTGGAATACGCAAAAGAAAATCGCAATGCTCGGCAACGAGCCTGCTTATGCCGCGCCCTTCATTGCCAAGCACCACCACAAGTGAACGGGCCAAGTCGGTTTCAAAATGACTTTCTTTCGCATCAGCGCTTAATCCGGCTACCCAGAAGTTCGCTTTCTTCAATTCTTCCAGGGCCCGCACTATGTTGTGAATGCGCACAACAGGGAGGAATGCAAGCGCTCCAGCACTTGTTTTTGCCACTGCACCCGTCACCCCTGCCGACCGGCGTGCCGGCAAAAGCAAGGCACGCACACCACTTGCCTCACAAACACGAATCACCGCACCCAAATTGTGTGGATCTTCAATACCATCCAAAACTACTAAGAGCTCCGGTTTGTTCTCTTCTCTTGCGCGTTCCTCTTCAATTTCGTGTATCAAATCGGACAGCTCCAGAACAGCAACCTGGCTTATTTGGGCAACCACACCTTGATGATGTCCGACTTCTTCCATCGTCTCCGATTGCACCATGCGGTCTAGCTTGCGCCTTTCCACAATCACAAGCGGAATGCCCTGTTCCTTGGCTAAACGTTTAATTGCATCGGTGCGGTGATCGGAGCGCATGCCGTCTGCAAAAAAAATCTTGTGCACATCACCTTTTTGATTGGCGTCACTTTCGGCAGACTTTGTAAGGAAAGCCAGTACCGGATTTCTACCGAAAATGACTTCCTGATTGCCTTGATTTTCAGCAGGCATGGGCAGTTCCCCATAGACAGTGATGCTTCGCCGATATTAAATGAACTTCGTTAGGGCCAGCTATTCTGGTACTTTTGATGCTCATCGACTTATGTTTTTTTGGAATTCCCTTGTGCTTGGCAATAGTTCTTGGAGCACTTGCGGTACGAGATCAGGACAACCAATTCTGGCCGCCTTCTTTTTCTATTTTTGCTTACTGCGTCTTCTATTTGGCAGGAGGACGAGAAGTTCTCCTCTGGTTGATAGCCAGTGCGGTGGGCATGTATGGCTGCCCGCTCTTTCCATAAAAGGCTAGCCGCTTGAAGATCTCGCCTTTTTCACAGGCGGTTTAATGCCAGCATGGCGATTCTGCTGAGCCTCAGCCAAGCTTCGCATGCCGATGTCATGTTTCTTAAGCCAGCGCGAAATGGTGTTGGGATCGCACCACTTGTTTTCCGTCTCGCGGTAAATGCGCGCTATCTCAACGGTGCTAAGTTTTTCTTTTACATACTTCTGCAATAGCCAGTCTTTGTCCTGGTACAACATTTTCGTTCTTAATGTCTTTCCCACTGCTCGCTCAAACCTCAGCTTGCCGTCAAGTATTCACTTAAAGTATTAGCGTCCACTAAAACCATACTACGTGTTCTAATTGTCAGGGCTAGTCGATCATCTGGCAAGCCCTAAAGCAACCCTTTCCCATTACATTCCTCCCCGTACTTAGTGTTGCGATGGAAGAGAAAAATCCCCCAAACGGGAATTACAAACCTCCACAAGTGGACCGCGTGCTCCGACATCAAGCTCTTGCCGATTGGGAAAAGAAACTTGACAGAAAAGTGCTCACCGCCTTTGTGAGACATTTCATCGAGAAGAGGCGAGCGGAATTTGCACGAAAATCCTTTGCAGAAAATTTAGACAATTTTGCCGAATTAGTTCGGCAAGAACTTCACACACTCAACCAATCAAAATTACAACCGGTTATCAATGGCACCGGCATTATCATTAACACGAACCTTGGCCGAGCACCCTTGCCTTCTGAAATTGGTTCTTCTCTCGAAAAGACGCTAACCGGATATTGCAATCTCGAATTGGATCTCGAAACCGGAAAGCGCGGCGATCGTAATACCAATGTCGAGCTTTTATTACGGCTTTTAACCGGATGCGAAGCAGCTCTTGTCGTTAATAACAACGCCGCCGCTGTCATGCTTTGCATAGCGGCGCTGGCCCGGAATAAAGAAGTGGTAATTTCACGCGGCGAGTTAGTGGAAATTGGTGGAAGCTTTCGTCTGCCTGACGTAATTGTTTCGGCAGGCGGAATTCTCCTGGAAGTTGGCACCACCAACCGCACGCGCTTGGAAGATTACGCAAAAGCAATTTCAAAAAATTGCGGCATCTTATTGAAATGCCACCAGTCAAATTTTGAAATGCGGGGCTTTGTTGAAGAAACGTCAGTTTCAGATCTGGTTAACATCGGTAAACAGAAAAAGGTGTTGGTGCTTGAAGATCTTGGCAGCGGTGCATTTGTTGATGTGACGAAATTTGGTTTTGCAGCCGAAAGATTGGTTCGGCAAAGCGTAAATGATGGTGTCGATGCCTGCCTGTTTTCAGGTGACAAACTGTTGGGCGGGCCTCAAGCTGGAGTAATTGTTGGTAAACACGAGGTGATAAATACACTGCGCCACCATCCCATTTATCGGGCTGTGCGGGCTGACAAACTGTCGATTGCGTTTCTGGAACTGGTGCTTACCAACTATCTATTTGAAAGGAGTGAAGAGACAATTCCTATATTACTGATGGCCAATGAATCTCCGGAAGCAATTGAGAAACGCGTTACCTCATTCATAGAAGGTGCCTCGAAAGCTTGTCCTAAACTGGCTTTTACGGCAGTTTCAACTGAAACGGCTTTTGGCGGCGGAACATCGCCGGGACAGGTTAAGAGAAGCTGGGCACTTGCGATCCGACCAATCTCTCAATCCAAAATTTCTTGCGACGAGGTCGCACGCATTTTGAGAGGAACGACACCACCGGTGATAGTACGCATTCTCAAAGATGAAGCGCTGGTAGATTTCCGCACAATCAGTGGGCATGAGGAGAAGGACCTTCTTCAGGCGCTGACCAAATTGGAAATTGAAATGAGCAGGCAACACCCTGGATAATCAAGAGGATATAATGCCTGGCATTGATTTTTTGTCCGATTAGAGTTTCGAACTGTCGAGTCTCATAGCAGGCTGATGAGGTAAACATGACTGAAGGAAGTGAAAGAGTTCTGGCGGAATTAGCAAAGAAAATTGACGACCAGGCTCGATTTACCAGAGGAGTTGTGGTTGTTTGTACTCTCTCAACCCTGGGCGTTATCTTCTACACACTGACTTCAATAGTCTCAACTCTTCCCGATTTAATTCTGGCCAAATACATGGGCAATATGGAACGAGTTTACCAAGAGTGGCGCTTAATCGAAGCGACTCAAAAACGAGTAGATATGAACAAGAAGTAACTCGTTACTTCTTCAATAAAGCTTGTCTGCGTTTTACTTCCGATTCGACTTCATCGGGAGTGATGTTGTTTACCTGCATCGGTCCAGCGCAAATTTCTCGCCATGGTGCTCCTGCAAGGGCCTGTCTCACTATCACTTCAAACACTTGTGCTCTTACACCAATACCATAGCTCCCTGAACCGGGAACGAAATTTTGCGGTGTTGGCGGTTTTGGCATAGCCTGCGGAGCGATGGCATTTTGTTGTGGTGGATTAGGAATAGCTTGGTTCGATGGCTGTGGCGCAGGTGCCGGGCCGATTTGCTGCATCTGCTGCACTGGTTGAGGTGGAGCCATCTGTTGCGGCTGCGGCTGTGGCTGAGGTTGCGGCTGCTGTTGCGGTGGCTGCGGTGGTTGTGGTGGGATACCAGGGACGGTGCCTTGTTCTTTGACGGGATCAGGCGGCTTTTGTTGACCGGCGTTGAATTGTTGCATCCCCTGCTGAAAGAGCGGTCTTGCCGGACCGTTATCAAATAGAGAAGGGTTTTGTTGTTGCTCAGGTCCGGGCGCAACGTCAAAAAAACCACCTGGCGGCTGAGGCTTGGCGGGGGCTGGTGCTGGGGCTGGAGCAGGCGGATTATTCTTTATTTCTTCCTGTTTTGCATTTGTCTCGTTAAGCTGTTTTTGAAGGTCTTTTACCATTTCCTGTGTGTTCTCACGAAGCTCTTCGAGCTGCGCTTTTAACACCTGGTTTTCGCTGTCTTTTTGCTGGAGTTCTCTTGAGCGAGTTGCTAATTCGTTTTCACGCTCTTGCAGCATTTCATCACGCTTTTGAATGAGACTTGCCAGTTCTTCATGCTTATTTGAAAATTCCTGCCAACGATCGTTGAGCTGATCATGCGCTGCTTTAAGCTCGTTGTCTTTTGATGCCACAAGAGCAGCCAGTTCCTCTTCACGCTGTTTATCTTTGCGCTCCAATTCTTCCTGGGCACGCCTTAGTGATTCAAGTTCTGCCAGAAGAGCCTCATCCGGTACGATTATTTTCTCTTCCGAGCTGCCTTCATCGACAGTGGCACGCCGACGTCGCAGAGACGGTGGTGGTTCCGCTGCTTGCACGGCATCATAAGCAGCTCTAAACAATTCACCGGACAAACGTTGCGTTCCGAGAAGATCTACCAAACGGTGCAACAAGTCTGCGGGATGGTCTGTGGGGAATACAGCTATATAAGCGCACTTGAAAGTCCATGGATCGATCATACCGGTGGACAATTGATCGGCCAGATTCATAACGAGTTGTTCGGGATTAAGCTTGGGTTCTTTATTTTCTTCCTTGCCTTCCATAGCTGATACCAAGCTGTCTATGGCCGGCACCAACTCTCCGACTGCTTTCATTGGTTCTAAAGCCGCTGAAAGAGATTCAACCAAGCCATTCAAGCTCAGGCCAAGTTCCGAAAAGGTTTGAGTTTGCAAAGTTTCCGACAAAGATTTGATTGAGTCTGTTTGCTCACTGGCCATTTTTTGTATGTTTGACAAATTCATGGCGCAGGCATTCATAGCCTGATCGATGCTGGTTAAAGCTTCAAGTGCCTGGCTCTGTGCTAATGCAAAAGCACTGGGATCTATAAGTACGCTGGCAAGAG
>CAJCIF010000241.1 GCA_903970355.1 Actinomycetota bacterium | reverse complement strand
CCATGGGGCAAGCCGGCAATGGGTTACAAGACCCGGCGCGGCAAGCACTATACGTCTAGTAAGTACATCGTCAAGCGTCGCGTTAAATAGGTAGGAGGACAAAGTGTCTCGATCACTAAAAAAAGGACCGTTTGTACATGCGTCCTTGTCCAAAAAAATCGAAGATATGAATAGAAAGGGCGACAAGCGCGTCATCAAATCTTGGTCGCGTGCTTCCATGATTGTGCCGGAAATGATCGGTCATACGATCGCCATTTATAACGGTCGCAAACATGTGCCTGTTTATGTAACTGAAAATATGATCGGTCATCGTCTCGGCGAATTTGCTCCGACCCGTTTCTTCAAAGGTCACGCCGGCGGCGATAAGACAGCTAAGAGAGCTGGCTAAGAGGGTTATAGAGAATGCAAAGCAAAGCACAAGCAAAATGGGTAAGAATGTCGCCGCGTAAAGTGCGCCGCGTCATAAATGAAATTCGTGGCGCCACCGCTGGTGAAGCGCTAACGGTTCTTCGCTTCATGCATTTTTCGGCAGCTCGCGAAGTAGAAAAAGTATTGAAGTCCGCTATGTACAACCTTATTCATGCTGAAAAGGCCAATATTTCGGAAACCGCTGCTAACGAACTAACGATCGTTGAAGCGTTCGCCGATCAAGGTCCAACCTTCAAGCGCATGCAACCTCACGCTAAAGGACGGGCTTTTCCCATCCACAAGAAAACCAGTCACATCACCTTAGTTCTCTCAGACGTTTAAGGAGCAGGAAATTGGGTCAGAAAGTAAATCCTAATGGTTTTCGCCTCGGTATTCACCGGGGTTGGCGTTCGAACTGGTTTGTACAAACCAGAGACGTCGCTGCTCTCATTGAAGAAGATCAACGCATTCGCGTCTATCTCAAAAAAGAACTTTCAAACGCCGGTGTTTCTAAAGTAGATATCTCGCGTAAAGCAGACCAAATTCAATTGGACATCTTCACAGCCAGACCGGGTGTCGTGGTTGGCAAAGGTGGTCAGGGTGTTGAAACCCTTCATCAAAAGGTGAAGGATTTGCTCAATCGCACCGGTCTTGATATTCGCATCAACATTCTGGAAATCAATCGCGTTGATCTCGAATCTCAATTGGTCGCTGAATCAATTGCTCAGCAACTCGAAAAGCGCGTTGCCTTTAGACGCGCCATGAAGCAAGCCATTCAACGTTGCATGAGAGCCGGTGCAGTCGGTGTCAAAATTATGGTGGCTGGACGGTTGGGTGGTGCTGAAATTGCCAGAACCGAATGGACCAAAGAAGGCCGTATTCCGCTGCAAACATTGCGGGCTGATGTCGACTACGGTCTAGCTGAAGCGCACACCGTCATGGGTTTGATTGGTATCAAAGTTTGGATTTTCCGGGGCGAACTGGAACCCGGTCAATGGTCGCCTCCTAACATTAAGGCCGCGCAAGAACGTGGACCTGGTGGTGGTAATCAAGAAGGCAGACCGGAAAGATCTCCAAAAAATCAGGGTCGTCGCTCCAGGAAGGCAGGTTAATTAGTCATGCTGTTGCCAAAACGAACAAAGTATCGCAAGCACCACCGTGGTCGGATGTCCGGCTCGGAGTCTAGAGGTGTTGAGGTGCAGTTTGGTGAATTCGGACTGCAGGTATTGGAACCGGCCTGGATCACTTCGCGCCAAATCGAAGCAGCTCGTAAAGCCATGACGCGCAGCGTACGCCGCGGCGGTCAGTTGTGGATTCGTGTTTTTCCAGATAAATCAGTTTCGAAAAAAGCGGCAGAAACCCGGATGGGTTCCGGCAAAGGCAACCCTGAATTTTGGGTAGCCGTAGTTAAGCCAGGTCGCGTCATGTTCGAAATGTCCGGGATTGGAACGAAAGAAGCACACCATGCTCTTGAACTAGCAGCGCAAAAGTTGCCGGTCAAATGCAGAATTCTTGAGCGACATGCAGGAGGCACTCAATGAAAGTAAAAGAAATTCGAGAGCTTCACGCTGAAGAAATCAAAGCGAAAGCAGTTGATGCCCGCAAGGAAATTGTAGATCTGCGCTTCCAGCTTGCCATGCGCAAACTGGATAGCACATCCAAACTGCGCAATGCCAAGAAAAAGCTTGCCAGACTCCTTACGATTCAAACAGAAAAAGAAACGGGAGTTCGATAATGCCTAAGAAGGAATTGGTCGGGAAAGTGATTTCCAACAAAATGGAAAAGACGGTTGTAGTGGCCGTTGAATCCCGTTCCGCCCACGACAAATACGAAAAGCCGATCGTCCATACGCGCAAGTTCAAAGCACACGATGCTGAGAACAAGTGCCAAATTGGTGACCGTGTTCGCTTGCGTGAATGCAGACCGCTATCACGTGAAAAACGTTGGCTCGTTATTGAAGTGGCAACAGGCGAAGGTCAACTCAGTTCTATCAAAGAGGTAGCGGTATGATTCAGCCACAAACTCGATTAACCTGCGCCGACAATACCGGGGCCAGACAATTGATGTGCATCCGCGTACTAGGCGGATCTAACCGACGCTATGCTTCGCTCGGCGACGTCATTGTTGGTGTTGTAAAAGATGCTCTGCCAAATATGCCCGTCAAGAAATCAGAAGTGGTGCGCGCCGTAGTTGTGCGTGTTCGCACTCACGTACGTCGTCCGGATGGCTCAACCATCTGCTTTGACGACAATGCTGCCGTTATCGTTCAGAAGGACGGCAATCCTAAGGGCACGCGCGTATTTGGACCAATTGCCCGCGAACTTAGAGACAAGAACTTCACGAAAATAATTTCGCTTGCGCCTGAGGTACTGTGAGATGGTTTACGAGAAAAAGAAAAAGGATGTTCGCTACGCGAAATCCGCTATTGGTGAGAAGGTAAAACCGGGAGCAATTCACGTTGTCTCCAAGGCTCTTGTCAAAGAGAAAGCCACCAACCTCGTGCCGAAGATTCACGTCAAGCGCGGCGATCTCGTCATTCTTAGAAGCGGCTCTAAAGAAGCCGGCAAGGGCAAAACCGGCAAAGTGACTGCCGTATTTCCCAAGGAAGGCAAAATCATTGTGGAAGGCATCAACGTTATAACCCGTGCTACCAAGCAACGTGGTCCCATGACGAAGAGCGGCTTGATCAAGAAGGAAGCCCCAATTTACGCAAGTCGGGTCATGCTCTACAACTCAACAACCAAAAAAGGTGTCAGAGCAGAATTCCGCAAACGAGAAAACTTAGATTAGGAAAGGAAACCCAAACCAAGCGCTTTGACGACAAAGACCGTCAAAAGAAAAGCAAGAGGTTAAGCAAAAAATGGTAGACATCAAAGAACAATACTCAAAAGAAGTGGTGCCGGCGCTCATGAAGCAGTTCGGTTACGCCAACAATTTGCAAGTGCCTCGCTTCGAAAAGGTGGTAATCAACATGGGTCTTGGCGAAGCAACCGCCAATGCCAAGGCAATTGACAGTGGTGTCAAAGATCTCGTCACCATTACCGGTCAAAAGCCGATTATCAACCGCGCTCGTAAATCAATTGCCACATTCAAAGTGCGCCAGGGCATGCCGGTTGGTGCCAGCGTCACCTTACGCGGACGCCGCATGTGGGATTTTCTCGCCAAATTTATTCACATCGCATTGCCGCGGATTCGCGATTTTCGCGGTGTGTCGAATCGCTCTTTTGATGGTCGCGGTAACTACTCAATTGGAGTGCGCGAGCAACTTATTTTTCCGGAAATCAACTATGAACAAGTCGATTCAGTGCGCGGCATGGATATTGCAATCGTGACGACAGCGCGCACCGATCAAGAAGCACAAGCTTTACTTGCCGCAATTGGCATGCCGTTTAGGAGGTAAGAAGTGGCCAAAACTTCGATGATTGATAAGGAGCACAAGCGCCGTGTCTTGGTTGCCAAAGGCAAATATCCAGGCGTGCGTTTGCATAATCGCTGCCGAATTTGTGGCAGACCGCGCGGTTTCTACCGCGACTTCGGTCTGTGCCGATGCTGCCTGAGAAAAATGGCACACGAAGGTCTAATTCCGGGCGTCACGAAGTCTAGCTGGTAGGAGAGAGTAAATGCCGGTAACAGATCCAATTTCCGATATGTTGGCACGCATCCATAACGCGACACGTGTAAGTGCTGCGGCTGTGGAGATGCCTGCTTCTCAACAAAAGGTCGCACTTGCCGAACTTTTGCGGAATGAAGGCTTCATATCTTCTTTTGAAACGAAGAGCCTCGGCTCTCCGCAACAAAAAATGCGCATTGTGTTGAAATACGGGCCGAAAGGCGAACGTGTTATTCAAGGGTTGAAGCGCATCAGCCGACCTGGTCTTAAAGTTTATCGCCCATCCAAAAAAGTGCCACGCGTATTTGGTGGATTGGGTATCTCGATCATCAGCACCAGCAAAGGTTTGATGACGGACCGCCAAGCTCGTAAAAGCAATATTGGCGGCGAAGTAGTTGCTCAAGTTTGGTAAGGAAAGGGTGAGGAAAGTCAAATGTCCCGCATAGGTAAAGCACCAATTCCAGTACCGTCAGGTGTGACGGTGCAGATCAACGGAACGGAAGTATCCGTGAAAGGTCCGAAAGGACAACTTTCGCGCACCATCCGCCCGGAGATTGAAATTGAGCAAACTGACGGCAAACTCGTCTTAAAGCGACAATCGGAAGACCGCATCGTGCGCGGCTTGCATGGTCTGACACGAACCCTCATTGCCAACATGGTAAAGGGCGTTACGGAAGGCTTCCATCGCAATTTAGAAATTGTCGGCGTCGGCTACCGTGCTCAAATGGATGGCACCAAGCTTGTTATGCAACTTGGTTATTCGCACCCGGTTATCATCATTCCGCCTAAAGGCATTGAAATTGTCGTTCCGCCCAAAACCAATATGGTGACGGTGAGCGGCTCAGACAAGCAAGCGGTTGGCGATCTGGCTGCATACATAAGAGATCGCAGACCGCCGGAAGTTTATAAAGGCAAAGGCATTAAGTATCAAGGTGAGCACATCCGCCGCAAGGCTGGTAAGGCTGCCGGCAAGAAGAAATAGGCTCGGAGAAGACAAGCGATGATTACAAAACCAGATCGAAAACTCACGCGAGTTAAGCGCCACAATCGCATTCGCCGTCGTCTTACCGGTTCTACCGAAAGACCGCGTCTGTGCGTCTATCGCTCCAACAAACATATTTATGTGCAAATCGTCGATGATTCTTCAGCCAAGACTCTTGTTGCTGCCAGCACATTAGATCCGGAAATCGCCAAGAAATTGAAGAAGACCTGGGATAAGGAATCGGCTAAAACGGTTGGCGAATTGGTTGCCAAAAGAGCAAAAGCCAAAGGTATTGAAGCAGTAGTTTTCGACCGAGGTGGTTACATTTATCATGGCCGTATTGCCGCAGTTGCAGAAGCTGCTCGGGAAGCCGGTCTTGAATTTTAGTTCTGAAATAGAAGGAAAACGATTCAATGGTTGATAAAGAGGACAAAATTCCTAGCCCCGAGGAACCAGCGCCAAGCGGTGACGGCCAGAAGCGTGGTCGCCGGCATGGATCGCGTGATGGTGGTGGCGGCGGAGGCCGTGGCCCTCGTGATGAGCAGCGCCAGAGGGTTGAATCCGACTGGGAAGAAAAAATCATTCAAGTTCGACGCGTCACAAAAGTGGTGAAGGGCGGCAAAAAGCTGAGTTTCAGAGCAGTAGTTGCTGTGGGCAATGGCAAAGGCCAAGTCGGCATCGGTGTCGGTAAGGCGGCTGAAGTTATTAGCGCCATTCAAAAAGGCGTCGTTGATGCCCGCAAAGAAATTGTCAAAGTACCGCTTGTCGGCACAACCATTCCTCACCAAATTATTGGTAAGAGAGGAAGCAGCCGTATTCTTCTTAAGCCGGCAGCCAAAGGTACAGGCGTCATCGCGGGTGGTGCAGCACGCGCCATTTTGGAACTATCCGGTGTGGGCGATATCATGTCCAAGTCTCTCGGTTCACGTGCTCCTCTCAATGTAGCCCGTGCCACCATCAATGGCCTGCAAAGCCTGAGACCATTTGAAGAAGCAGCAAGACTGCGTGGTCTTAGTTTGAAACAGATGCTTGTGTAATCGTCTGATTTAACCAAAAGGAACTATAAGGAAATGTTGAAGATTACACTCACCAGTGGCCTGGTTGGCAAAAAAACTACTCAACGCAAAGTGGTTGAGGGCCTGGGTTTGGGCAAGTACGGTTCAACCGTAACCCATGCAGACTCGCCGACCATACGCGGTATGGTGAATAAGGTTAGCCACCTCGTTACCGTTGAAAAACTGGATAGCGAGAAAGCTGAGAAACCAAAGAAAAAAGCATAGAGACGCTCAGACGTCCTAGGGGAGCCGAGTCATCTTGAAAGTTCTTGATGGCGCAAGGCGAAAAGGAGAAAGAAATGCAACTTAGTGATTTGCGACCGACAGATGGTTCGCGCCGGAAAACCAAACGGGTGGGACGCGGTCGTGCCTCCGGTCATGGCAAAACGAGTACTCGCGGACATAACGGTCAGGGACAACGTTCTGGTGAATCAAAACGATTTGGTTTTGAAGGCGGTCAAACACCTTTGTTTAGACGTTTGCCGAAGATCCACAATTTCGACCAGGTCATTAAGCGTGACTGGGTTGAAGTGAATGTCGGCGCTTTAAACATATTGCCGGCCAATCTCGAAGTGGATTCTTATACATTGGTGGAGCACAAATTGTTGCGTACCCCCAGTGACAGTCTGCGTATTCTCGGCAACGGCGAATTGAAAGTTGCCCTCAAGGTAACGGCTCATCATTTCTCCGCTGGTGCCAAAGCAAAAATTGAAGCGGCCGGGGGTACGGTTACCCTGATTGAAGCGCCTAACCTCAAGACAAAGCGACGCTGACCAGGTTTGGTTAGAATGAGGCTTTGTATTAACGTGATTGCAAGGAGCTTTTACCATGCAAACCGGACCTAGGCGCAAGACAGCAAGTAGCTCGGCCGCCGACGATATCCTTTCTTTGCTTACATCAGCTGGTCTCAAAGAGCGCATTATTTTTACGCTTATGATGATCGCTATTTATCGGCTCGGTGTTCACATTCCGATCCCGGGTGTCGATCCGTCAGCATTCTCAAGGCACCCTGAACTGGCTCAGAACTTGCTTGGCATGATCGACCTTTTCACAGGTGGTGCCTTAAACAAGCTCTCCATTTTCTCAATGGGGATTGGTCCTTACATCACATCGTCGATCATCATGCAGCTTATGACTTTTGCCATTCCTCAATTGGAAGAGATGCAAAAATCGGGTGGTGAAGCCGGGCGCAGAGAATTGCAAAAAATCACGCGCTATGGCACGGTCGTACTGGCAGTTGTGCAATCAGTTATGCTCGCCAACCTGCTTACGAAAATTCAGAACCCGGCTATCGTTTTAACTCCTGGTCCGCTCTTTCTTGTAAGCACAACCATTGTCCTTACTTCATGTGCTGTCTTCATTATGTGGATGGGTGAAACGATCACAGAGCGTGGTGTAGGTAATGGTGCATCGCTCCTTATCTTCTTAGGGATTGCGGCACGCTTGCCTGTTATGGTGAAAAACACGGCTGATGCCGTTCAGACCGGACAGTCTCCGCTCTGGGGCGTGCTTGTTTTAACGGCCGTGTTTCTTGTGCTTGTTGCTCTTATTGTTTGCTTGCAGCAAGGCGTTCGAAAGGTGATGGTATTAGGAGCGCGGCGCAATGTCGGCCGCCAGGTGTTTGCCGCCCCGGATGACTTTATGTACTTACCGGTTAACCCATCAGGGGTTATGGCCATCATTTTTGCTTCTTCTGCTTTGATGTTCCCGAGCACGCTCATGAACTTCATGGGCCGCACAGACCCTGGTAAAGCCATGTCTCAGCTCATAACATCAAGCCCACTAGGCCCAACATTCACTTCTCTCACCAATATGGGCTGGGTGCAATCAGTATGGAGCTTCCTGGTGCAGGAAACAGCCAATACGTTCTCCTACTACCATGTCGAGCATTCCATCCTTTACTTCCTGCTTATTCTATTTTTCGCTTTCTTCTACGCCTCGATTATTTATCCCGTGCGAGACATGGCTGATAACTTGAGAAGAAGCGGGCGGGCTGTTCAGGGCGTTCGTCCGGGCAGACCAACGGCGGAGTTTCTTGAAAAGACTCTCAATCGCCTCATCTTTATTGGTGCAGTGGCTGTGGGTATCATCGCCATTCTGCCCATTCACGTTGAGCAGGCTACCTATGTTCAGACCTTGCAAGGATTAGGAAGCACATCGCTCATCATTTTGGTTGGTGTTGCCATTGATACCAGGCGTCAAATTGTGACGCACGCCCTTTCGGCGCGCTATCAGGCAAGAGGATTATTTCGTGGCCCAGGTCAAAAGGATTTCTAAAAATGCGCATTCTATTTCTAGGACCGCCAGGCTCAGGCAAGGGCACGCAATCTAAAAAGCTTGCAGAGAAAGAAAGTATTTT
>CAJCIF010000240.1 GCA_903970355.1 Actinomycetota bacterium | reverse complement strand
TAGCCGCTCACGAGATTCCCTCAGACTCCATCTTCCAACTGCTGTGCTTAGAGCTATACTACCGTGTTCCACTCATTCCGGGGCTGAAGAGCACACTTAAGGTGATTTGAAATGCAGCAAAATTCGCAGGCTCCACTTGCAGATAGAATGAGACCGCGCAGCCTCGATGAATTTGTGGGTCAAGACAAATTGTTGTCAGAAGACGGCGTTTTAAGGCGCATGCTGGAAAGCGGCAACCTCTCATCCTTTATTCTTTGGGGCCCGCCTGGGGTCGGAAAGACAACCTTGGCGCGACTTTTAACCAGTCAAACCAAAAGCAAATGGACGGCTTTTTCAGCCGTGACTGCTGGTATTAAGGAAATAAAGGCCGTTATGGCTGAAGCTGAGGCTTTCATGAAAATTGAAGGTCGGCGCACGGTTTTGTTTGTTGATGAAATTCACCGATTTAATAAAGCACAACAGGATGCGTTCCTGCCGTATGTAGAGAATGGAACCATCATTCTTGTAGGGGCGACAACAGAAAATCCATCTTTTGAGATCAACTCTGCCTTGCTCTCCCGCCTGAAAGTTTTTGTACTTGAGGAACTTAGCCTTGAGGCACTCGTGCAAATAATGCGGAGTGCTGTCAATGACGGCGAGCGCGGACTAAGTGAATATGGAATTGCAATCACAGATGAACAGCTTGCCCTGTTTGCTACTTATGCATCCGGTGATGCACGCACCGCATTGAACAGCCTTGAATTGGCATTTCTCCTTGCCAAACAATCGGGTGAACAGACGCTCTCTGAAAAGCGTATAAGAGATGCTATTCAACAAATGGTGCTCAAATACGACAAGACAGGAGAAAACCACTACAACCTCATATCCGCTTTACACAAATCGATGCGCAATTCGGATGTGGATGCCAGTCTTTACTGGTTGGCGCGCATGCTCGAAGCAGGCGAAGATCCACTCTATGTAGCCAGACGGGTTGTGCGATTTGCCTCAGAAGATGTGGGACTGGCCGCTCCGCAAGCGCTGCCCCAAGCAGTAGCAGCCATGCAGGCTGTGGAATTGATTGGCATGCCGGAAGGAAAGCTTGCTCTTGCGCAGGCAGTAGTTTTTTTGGCCAGTGCTCCTAAATCGAACGCCGTTTATCGTGCCTATCAAGGTGCAGCCGCAGATGCCCTCAATATGCTGCAGCATCCCGTACCAATGCATTTGCGCAATGCACCGACAAAGCTCATGAAAGAAGTGGGTTATGCAAAAGGCTATCAATACGCGCACGATTTTCAATCCGGCAAAGCGGATGAAATGGAATGCCTCCCGAAAGAACTTTCCGGTACGAAATATTACCGCCCCACCAACCGCGGCTTCGAAGCCAAGCTACCAGGTGGCAACGGGGAAAGTTAAAGGGCGGTTCTTTGAACCGCCCTTACAAAAGCCAATCCAGCCAAGATTGTAAGTAACTATACTTTCGGTGCGAAAAAGACATGCCACCAGCGGCGATTCTTCAAGCGTTCAACTTCTGCTTTCGCTTCGTTGAACAATTTCGCCAGGCGCATATTCTCTTCTTCAACGGCAGTAAGCAAATCTTCGAGATAATCGCGTTCTACTTTTATTTTTGCAATGCCATCCATCAAGTAACGGCGTTCGGTAACTGCCGCTTCTTTTTCCAGTTCGACCATTTTTAGTTGCTTGACTTCTCGTTCCAAGCGCGGCAACTTCTCAAGGGCGAAGGACTGAGAAACCATAATCTGTTTGACGGCAGCGTTTTCTTCTGTCAATTCTTGCAGCTTCGTTAGAAGAGCAATAACGCGACGTTGTAAGTAGGCGATTTCGTCGAGCGATTCGTTTCTTACCTTTTCTTCTCGATGCGATTGCAGCACTTCGAGAACTTGCCGGCGAATTCTTTTTTCGCGAGCAGTTCTAACTCGACTGTCTTCGGCATCTGATACCACGTCCGATGCCCATCGGAAAAGGTGATCAAGACCGGTCATGTCCAAGGATTCTTGGTGCCGGCGAATGGTGAGGTCGCCCTCTTTTACTGTATTTGTCTGTTGAATAGTCACGGAAAGCTCTCCCCTTTCAGCTCACCGGATATGATACTGGCAAAAGTGGCAAATGTACAAACATTTTTTGGCACCGCCGGTGGTAATGGTACTAAGGGCGGAGGCCTTACTGATGTTCAATTTGAGAAAAATTAGTGCCACCAAAGCTGGTTGGTGATCAGATCGACAGATATCGATATTGGCACCAGCTGTGGTTATGGAATCGGATCGATATAGATAGGGCAATTGCCTATTTGCATTTGGCCGAGCCATCAAAGGGCGGCGAGGACGGGCTCGAGATCCTGGTTTGATTGCAAGAATTTAATGCGGAGCCCGTACATAGTGATGGCTAACCACTACACCCAGGTTAAGCAATGAAGTTGCATTGTGCAATTTCAAATAGCAAATTTCAGAATATAGAATTTCAGAATATAAATAGAATGCCAGAACCGACAACAACGCAAATTGAAAAAATTAGACCAAGAGTAAATAAGATCGGACCATAGCGATCATACTTTTTCACAGACCTTGCCGTTAACTCCAGAGCCGGGCCCAGCAAATAACAAACATTAGCGAAGACGGCATAGGCTGCGCAAACAACAAGTACACATCCGAGCAAATGTCCAGGAAGGCGCATACAAAAGTAGTCCAGGGCAGCCATCGATAAACCAATTGACCCGACAACAACGTTGTATAAAGGGCGTCCGCTTTCCCACCAGCTTAAAATTGAGAGAACACTGCGAGGTTCGGCTGGAACTTCCATTACTTCGCGCCAGGATTTTTCCAGGCTATTAGATAGAACAGGTTCAGGATGTTTCAATGCCAGTGCGCTAACGAAAAACTCGATTTCCGCAATTGAGGCATTGTCAAGCGTCTCGAGAAATTCCTCAGAAGAAGTTTCGCTGACGAGCTGAAGTAACCGGAGTGATTTGGAATGTGGCATGTCGCTTGCGGCTACCTTTAAGGATGGTGGACTAGTAATCTCTACTGCCACATTTAGATCTTTAGAAGGTAAGCGTTCAGTATTTTGATTATTCATAGGATTACATTGAAACATGCACTTTCTTTAATAGGCTCAGGGATTTACCTAGACGATAACGGCGACCATATGGGGGGAAACCGTAGGGTTGTTCGTAAGTACACCCAAGACAACATGTTGCCGAAAGGCTAACGTAGTCTGGATTTCTATTAGCAGCCCCAGAAAGTTTCACCATTCCAACTCGAAAAGATGAGCTCAACAAAGCCAACACTAAACAAAACGAGAGCTCAACGCACTAAGCAAGCGTTGTTTTCTCTTTCGTCTGCGGCCGCTTTCGTACTCATCAGTTCTCCTATGAGTTGGGCACAAATCGCAACAACCGATCGCAATCCACTTATACCTGGTGCGCAATGGACCGCTCCTGATCAAGCTCCGGCGCTAATGCCGGTTCCTCCACCAGGAAGTGGCCCTACACCCACGGCAGTCACACCCGGACAATCGGGTACCGGGACTTTGCCACCCTGGGTTACAAATATGCCCTCTTATAATATCGACCAGCAAAATTCACAGTTAAATTTGCCGGTTGATGCTTCGACAACCAATGCGCCCGGAGTACTGGGACCGATGCTAGCTCCTTACATACCAGCGCCACCTTCGACTCCAGGAGCCGATCCTGGCATTCTCACTACCGTTAGTAACTACCCAACTCCTGCTGTAGAAGTGCAAGTTTGTCCCGGCGGCGGGTTGCCCGTTGGTTCGGCACCAACAACAAGACGGGGCGGTCAAACAACTCAAAGTTTTGGAATGCCGAATACAAAAGGCTCGATGCTCACCGATTTTGGTCAACCACTTATCCAAGTGCCTAATCTGGCACAAACGCCTCAATATTCTGAAGATGGTCCGCGATATGCAACATATATCGATACGACAGGTAGTGGTGTCACTCGCGCCGCCAATCTTCCGAACGCTCAAGCAACAACCGATCTTTATGGACTACGTGTACTCAATTCAAACGGACAACAACCCCAGGCAATTAACGCTCCTTACTAAGCAAGGGCTCTCAGGAGGCCAACTATGTTCAGACTAAATTTACTCCCCACGCTTGCAGTAGTCACCGTACTCGGTGCGATATTGGCTCCTGCGGCCTTCTCTCAAGCGACGACAACGTTGCGAGATCCTCTCATTCCAGGAGCTCAAAGTTCCTTGCCGTTTGTTCCGCCGCCGAATCAGCCGCCACCGGCATTCGGCGATGGACCTACACCTTTGCCGGTCAACCCAGGTATGGGCGGACCGCCAACATTATTGCCGTGGGTACCCAACGTTCCTTCATATAACATCGACAGATCAAACAGTGGTATCGGCTTGCCTTTCAGCCCATCGATCGCCACTCCGCCTGGTGTGTTGGGACCGTTACTGACACCATTTATTCCGAATGCTCCTTCTACTCCCGGTCCAGATCCTGGTTCTTTGACGTCTCCGCAAGGATTCATCAACCCGGCTCAAGAATTGGGTGTGGATCAGGGCGGTGGCTTGCCGGGTACCGGTGGTTATTACACAACGATCAATAAAATTCGTCGTGGTGGTCAACAAACTCACCAATTTGAAGAAAGAGGTTTCACAAGCGTCCTTGGTGGTGGTGGCAACTCACAAGATGAAGTCACCCAGTTTGGACCTCTAGCTGGTTTCGGTGTGCCCTATGGCGTTCCGTCCGGTGGCGGCTACAACAATGGTGTCGCCGGT
>CAJCIF010000239.1 GCA_903970355.1 Actinomycetota bacterium | reverse complement strand
CAGCGCCGAACATCCACAGCGCCGAACATCCACAACGCCGAAACATCCGCGCCGAAATACAACAACATCTACAAATGCAAAGGCAGTATAAAGCAGGAGGCACGGGGGATATAGGGCATGGTAATATGGAAAGCTATTCTCCAATAACCCGCAAAGGCGTATCCCATGAACGAGATCATACGCGAAGTTGAAGCCTCTTTAATGAAGAGCGGTCTGCCTCAGATCGACATCGGCGACACCGTTAAGGTGTTTGTCAAGATTAAAGAAGGCGGCAAAGAAAGAACCCAGGGCTACGAAGGCGTCGTTATCAAGAGACGCGGTAGTGGTTTGGGTGCAACAATTACCGTTCGCAGAGTTTTTCAAGGCATCGGCATCGAGCGCGTCTTCTTGCTCCATTCGCCACGTGTCGAAAAAATTACAGTTCAACGCCGCGGTCATGTCCGCCGTTCCAAGCTTTATTACCTGCGTAAGCGCACCGGTAAAGCCACCCGTATCAAAGAGCGTATGGGCGGTAAGAAGCAAGGTCCGGAGCCTACCAACGGCAACGGTAACAAAACCCATGACGGAAGCGGCGAAGAATAGCCTTGCGGCCATTCAAACAGCCTGATGCCTCCTTCAAAGAACACAAAGAAGCCGAAATCCGATAAATCCGGCGGCACGGCATTTCAGCAGGTCCAGAACCAGTTGAAGTGGGTAGATTTGATTATCGAAGTTTGCGATGCCCGAGCACCCATGGCTAGTCGCCACCCACGCAGCGCTTCTCTTTTCGGCAGTAAACCGCGTCTCATCGTCCTTGCAAAGGAAGACCTTGCTGAGCATGCGGCTTCCAAGAATTGGGTAAATGCTCTTGCCTCCAACCCAAATCAAAAGGCAATCTCGCTTGCTCTCAAAACCTCGAAGGGCAAATCAAAGCTTATCGATCTTGCCCTCTCCTTAACCGAAGCCAAACGTAAACAACTGGTCGAAAAAGGAATTCTCCCTCGACCGGCAAGAGTATGTGTTGTTGGTGTACCCAACGTTGGTAAATCAAGCTTGATTAACTGGCTGGTTGGTCAAAAACGGGTTCGTGTTGGAGATAAGCCTGGTGTAACCAGGGGGCAACAATGGGTGAGAGTACATCCCCAAGTTGAACTCCTCGATACTCCTGGTGTGTTGCCAGCCGATGAAATTGAAAAGTCTGTCCAGCTCAAACTCTCATTGCTCAATCTTGTTCAAGCCGGAACTTATGATTCAGAAGACGTAGCCCGACAAGGTTTACATATTTTAAAAGCGATATATCCTGAAAGACTCAAAGAATATGTCTCAGCAGACAGCCTGGAAGGCGTGACCCTCCAAGCTTTAGCGACAAAAAGAAATTTACTCGGCACTGGTGGCATTCCGGATATAAAACGGGCTGCATCAGTCTTTCTAGGCGACTTAAGAAGCGGTAAACTGGGCGAAATAACACTCGAACGTCCGGATTGAAAAAATGCCGAAATCATCAGTGCAGCTAAAAGTAGTGCCAAGACCGGCACCGGCGAAACGCAAAAAGCGCACTGAAGACGCAATCCCTAAGCTCGAACAACTAATTTCTTTTGACGCACAGCTGCGCAAAGCCTATCGTTTTCGCACGATGATCGGTCTGGATGAAGTGGGCAGAGGATGCCTGGCTGGACCGGTAGTTGCTTGTGCGGTTGTATTGCCGAACATCGGCAAGCGCTTGTCGAAAGCCCTCGAACTTTTAAATGACTCAAAACAAGTCTCTCCGGAAAATCGAGCCAAGCTGGCAACCCACCTGCGCAAGTGCACCAAATATGGTATCGGCTCTGCCTCCGTCGAAGAAATAGACAGGATCAACATTTACTATGCCAGCTTGCTTGCCATGCGCCGAGCTGTCGAAGCATTGGTGCTCGAGCATCCACTCGATGACGAAGCACCAGTCCTTGTATTAGATGGCAAAGCAAAGATTCCAGATATCGTCTATAAGCAACTCCCCGTCGTGGGTGGAGATGCGCAATCCGCTTCTGTCGCGGCGGCTTCAATCATCGCCAAAGTTCACAGAGATTCTTTCATGATCGAACTTTCCAAAGAACTGCCGCACTATGGTTGGCATAGCAATAAAGGCTATCGCTGCAATACGCATGTAGAAGGCATCGGCTCGCACGGCATAACAATATGGCACCGCCGCACGTTTCTTCGCAAGTACGGTTATCCCTTTGACGGCCCTGAAGAAATAGAAGATGTGGAAGCAATCGAAGTAATTGAACAGCTGCCGTTATTTGCATCTAGCACTGTTGAATGAAAACCCGCTCAAAGTATGTGGCACCGCTTTATGCGCTCGCTTCGGCAGTGCTATTCGCTTCCGGCGCTCCGGCGACAAAGATTTTAGTTCAATCTACCACTCCCACAATGCTTGCTGGATTGTTATACATGGGTACCGGCCTTGGATTCACCATATTCTTACTGTTACAGTCCCTCAAAAAAGGTGCAGCACCGCGTTTTATATATGCAAAGCAAGATCTTCCCTGGTTAGTCGGCGCAATTATTTTTGGTGGCGTCATAGCACCACTTTTTTTGATGATGGCTATGAATGGAGCAAACGCTTCAGCAGTGTCCCTGGCACTTAATTTCGAAATTGTATTCACGGCTTTGATAGCCGGCATCATCTTCAAAGAACACCTGCCCAAACGCGTCATTCTTGGGCTCTTTTTCATTTTGTTAGGCGCAATGAGCCTCTGTTTTCGAACTGATCTCAGCCTATCATGGCCCTTGTTATTCGCTGTCGGTGCAAGCTTATTCTGGTCAATTGATAGTAATTTCACGGCAAAAATAAAAAACCTGGACGCAATTCAGATCGCCCAACTGAAGGGATTGGTAGCCGGGTCTTTCAACATCGTTATGGCTTTTGCACTGGGAAGTCATCTTCCTAATGCCCCCATTATTTTGGGAGCGGCAGCGACAGGCATAATCAGTTACGGGACAAGCCTATCCCTTTTCATTGTGGCGATGCGCACGCTTGGAGCAGCGCGTGCCGTAGCTTATTTTTCAACCGAACCTTTTATAGGCTCGCTTTTATCCGTCATTATCCTGAAAGAGCCAATCACAACTAGCCTGATCTTTGCCGCCTTGTTTATGGCAGTTGGAGTTTGGCTACACCTCACCGAACAGCACGGGCACGAACATGCCCATGCCGAACTTACACATGAACACATGCACACTCATGACGAACACCATCAACACAAACATGACACAGAAGGCTCATCGGAAGAGCCACATACGCATGTTCACACCCACGAACCGCTCACTCATACCCACGATCATTACCCCGACAGCCATCACATGCATGATCATTAACCAGCACATTACTAGAAAATTTCACTTTTCTCTTACTTCCAGAATTTGCAATTTATACCTCGTCTTCAACCCCGAAATTAAAACGAGAACCTTCCCTCCTTTCTACTTTTTTATGACGGCAGATTTTTAGCTAGTTTTCTATCAACTCGAATTTTTGAATATTGGCAGAAGGATCTGTCCGCAATCGCCCCAACAATGCAGTTTCCGCGAAAACGCTAGAATTTTAGCTAGTTTTCTGTCATGGAGAAATTTTTGAAAATGGGATGTCTTTCGACTTGGCTCGCGCTCTGATAAATCAGATTAACGGCCCAATTTCTGACGTCTATGATTTTTGAAAAGTCGTACTAAACCACATTTACAGCCTAAGGCTGATTCGGATTGAGCGGTAAACCAACCGCCTTTTCGAGATCCGCCCAGGCATTTTGATAGGCAACGACGCTATCGAAATAAGAACTGAGGGTTTGCTGATACTGTTGCTGCGCAATTATTGCAGTAGCAAGATCTGTTTGTCCTACTTCATACGCACGGCGAGCCAATCTTGCCACATCACTTGCTGTTGGCAGTAAATTCTTCTGGTATAAAAATATGTTCGTTCGAGCCACACTAACTTCATTGAACCCTGTGACCACCTGAGTAGCAGCGCCCGCTTTTGCAAAATCCAATTTTCGTTCGGACTGGCGCAGTGTTCCTAAAGCTTGTTGCACTTGTCCCTGATATTGATAGAAAACTGGATTCTCAGCCGTTACAGTAACTTGCACACCATTACCCAACCAGTTTGGCTGAGCAACAAGCGCACCAGGTTGCGTTTTTGCAAAAGTGCTAAAGGTATAACCACTGCCAACAAATAAATCCGGAATTCTTTGCGTTCTTGCTAAAGTGACTGCTTTTCTGCTCGCAAACACTTGCTCGTTTGCTACCTTCAAATCTGGTCTGGCATCAAAGGCTATCGTTACAAGTTTAGCCAGGTGGGGAAGGGCGCGATGGGGAGAAGGCACAATCTCCGACGTCTCCGCAGACAGTTTGAAGATGCCGTTATCGTCAACGTCAATTACTTCAATCTTGTTGGGCTTCTCCCCTATTATCAAAGAAAGCGCTGCAGAGGCTTGCTGTAAACGTCCTTGCGCCTGGTTTCGCTGCGTATCAAACTGAGACATATTGAGCTGCGCTTGCAGCACCTCAGATTTCGACGCTTTGCCGGCATCAAAACGCCGCTGCGCAACGCTTAATAGCTTGAAAGCAACGTCTCTTTGAGATTCAACTAGAGCCTGGTACGCTTCAGCGGCAGCCAATTCCGCATAGGCTCTCCGCACCCGATTGTGAACATCGAATCGCAGTGCTTCCAGTTGCAATTCCGCTACGCCATAGTTTGCTTTCGCAAGTGCTATTCTCTTTGTGCGTTTGCCTGCCGTGAGAAACTGTTCGGTTGCGCCCACCAACTGTGTTTGACCTGTATAGAGCTCCACGAAAGAAGGCCCGAATCCTGTCTGTAAGTTGAACTGTGGATTTGGAAAAGCGCTTGCGGATGTGATCGCCCCTTGCGAAATAGCAAGGTTCCACTTTGCCGAAACGATTTCTTTATTCTCTTGATCCGCTTTATCAAAGCAGGCTTGCAGGCTGAAATTGCGAGTAGGAGCAGGGCTTGTTACTATTCCAGTTTTGAATACATCAACTTCCGCCATCACTTTCGGTTGAGATATAAAGCAAGCCAAAATTAGGATTGCAACAGAAAATATATGCGGTGGTGTGAATCGCCTCATCACAGTTTCAACGGCACTCCCACAGCTTGTTCTAGATCAGCCCAGGCATTTTGGTATGCCACCACAGCATCAAAGTAGGAGGAAAGGGTCTGTTGATAATTCTGTTGGGCAAGTACAGCGGTAGCGAGATCAGTTGCTCCCAGCTCGTAACCGCGACGGCTCAATTGCACTACTTTTAAAGAGTCAGGCAAAAGTTCCTTTTGAAATTTCTCGATATTCTGACGGGCCACCAAAAGCTCTTCATAAGCAGTAACCATGCCGCCAGCAATTTGAGTGCGTAGCAATTCATTTTGCTTCAATTGTTGAATCCAGGTGGCACGCGCTTGATTTATCTGTCCCTGGTATTGATAGAAAATCGGTGTCTCTTCTCCAACCGTTAGCTGATAGCCGGGTTGAAACGGAACCTTGCGAGCATTCGGTTGTGGTGTGAAATATTGCTCTTGGAAGGGTTTATAAGTGCTGAAATAATATTGAAATCCAACAGTCGGATCAGGAATACGTTGAGTCTTCGCCAGGGTAAGTGATCTTCGATTTACATAAGCCTGTTGCACAGCCGCTTTCAAATCATTACGTTCGCGCCAGGCGGCAGGCAATAAATCTTGCAGTACCGGTGCTCCTTGACCAAGATCGGGAATCATCACACTTTTTTCCGCCGATAATTTAAAGAGATTGTTGTCTTCTACATCGACAATTTCCTGGATGCGAGGCGTTTCACCAAGCAACAGCATCAATGCGGCAGTATCTTGCACCAGCCGTCCCTGAGCCACAGTTCGCTGAGTGTCGGTTTGCATAACGGCAAGCTTGGCCTGCAATACTTCCGAACCTGGTGCCTTACCGGCCTCAAAACGCTTCTTTGAAATATCCAAAAGCTTTTGGGCAACATTTCTCTGGCTCTCGATCAAGTCTTCGTAAGCTTCTGCTGCTGCCAATTCCGCATAAGCCCTGCGCACACGATTGTGCACATCAAACCGAAGCGCTTGAATTTGCAAAGCTTGCTGAATGTAGTTAGAACGAGCGACGTTCATTTTCTTAGTTCGCTTGCCTGCAATTTGCAGTTCTTCGGCCCAACCAAATTGCTGGCCGTTTCCGGCAATTACATAAGCCCATGCCGGTCCAAATCCATAGAGCATGCTAAAGGTGGGATTCGGTATCGCCTTAGCAATGGTAATCTGCGCTTCCGATATGGGAAGATTTACTGTGGCGATCAAAATCTCTTTATTGTCCGTGTCAGCTTTGTTGAAAGCGGCGCTTAGAGCGAACTTGCGGTGCAAGTTGTAGACCGTTTCAGTATCCGCTCCTTCTTCCGCTTTCATTTGAATTGCGTTTTCTTGGGCAATGCCAAAAGAGGGCACCGCCAAATTGAAGAGAATGGCAGCGGTGCACAATAATTTGGCAGCCGGAGTCCTCATAGCGCTAAAGGAACCCCCACTGCTTTTTCTAAATCTGCCCAGGCGTTTTGATAGGCCACCACCGAATCGAAATACGAAGAAAGGACTTGTTGATATTGCTGCTTGGCCAAAATTGCTGTAGCAAGATCCGTTTTACCTACTTCATAGCGGCGCCGAGCCAACCTTGCCACTGCCGCTGCTTGTGGTATCAAATCCCTTTGAAATTTCGCTATGTTTGCTCGAGATACTTGAACAGACTCATAGGCAGTGATGGTGTCTTTGTTGATTTGCCAACTGAGCTGATTGATCTGCGCGAAATCCTGAAGCCAGGTTGCTTTTGCTTGCGCTACGTCACCCTGATGCTGATAAAGGATTGGCAATTCGAAAGCGACGTTGAGGTAGCAGCCTGGTGAATTTGGAACGATGCTTTTAATAAGGTTGTATGGTTGTACCGGTGTAAAGGTCGTAAATTGATAGCCGCAATCTATGAAAAGATCCGGTATTCTCAGTGATTTTGCGGCGGTCAGACTGCGCCTGTCGGAAAAGGCTTGTTGAATCGCCACTTTGAGATCGGGTCGCTCTTGGCTTGCTGTGGCAAGCAAATCTTTAAGCGGTGGCAGTTGACGATCGGGCTGAGGAACAAGATCTGTACTTGCTGCTGAAAGTTTAAAAATGCCATTATCGTCCACATCAATCACTTCAATGTGTTTTGGCACCTCACCAACCAACATAGAGAGTGCGACGGTATCCTGCTGCAAACGTCCTTGCGCTTGGTTCCGCTGCGTGTCGAATTGCAAAACGCCTAAATCTGCTTGCAGCACTTCCGACCGAGCCGCTTTCCCTGCATCAAATCTATATTGTGCCGTTTTGAGAAGGTCTACAGCCACTTTCCTTTGAGATTCAATTAAATCAGCATAGGCTTCAGCAGCAGCAAGTTCCGCATAAGCTCTCCTTGTTCGATTGCGCACATCAAACATAAGCGCTTTGAGTTGCAAGTCGGCAACAACGTAATTCGCGCGTGCCACATTTATGAGCTTTGTGCGTTTGCCTGCCGTCTGAAATTCTTCTTGCCAGCCAAATTGCTGGGGCTCTCCGGCAAGAATAATTTTGAATTCCGGGCCAAAACCGTAGAGAAAGTTGAATCTTGGATTGAGGATTGCTTTTGAAATCTGTATGCCGGCTTTCGCTACCGGCAAACTGTATTTGGAGGCAACTATTTCTTTGTTGTTTTCGTAAGCCCGATCGAAGGACGCTCGAAGGCTTAAGGTTCTTTCCGGAGTGACGGTTGGCTTCCAGTTATCGTTCAACCTAATTGGTGCTGTCGGTGATGGCTCTTCTTGCGGAATTTCGGCCGCAAAGGAAAGAGGAGCGAACATCGTTTCAATTAGAAACAACGTGGTGAAGAGAACTGTCTGCGTCAGATATTTAGTGTCCATTCTCATCACGCGGCGCGGGCAGCTCTACGCCTTCCAGCTCGCTTTGCGGAATCTTGTGTAAAACAGCCTGACCACTCGAAACAGCATTGGCAGTTGCTGGTTCGGTTGTTATTGCTTCATTGTGTTTTATTTGTTTGTCCATTTTTCTCAAACTGGCCATTGTGGGCACCTGGACTGGTGGCATCGCATTCGAGCTACTTATACTGGGATCCATATCATTATCTTTGCCGACCAACATCGGAACACCCATATTGTCCATAACGTGCCAGACCAATCTTTTCACGGACGTTTTTTTCGTCGTTGGTGGCGTTGCTTGGTTATTTGCTGGGTTGGTTGGCACTTGAAAAAACGCTGAGACGCTATTGTCGGCTTGAGGAGTCTTGGCAGGAGCGTCGCTTGTGATGTGCTCTCGCAATGTAGGCGTGGATTCATCCGCCTGGGCGGTAGCGCTGCAAATAACAGCAAATACTGCCATAGGAGCAATAATCAATATCTGCTTGAGCATTCCCACCTCTCCTAATAATTCTTTCCTTCCGGCGTTTTCATAGCTGCACCAAAAAGACTAAATGCTCCTTGCACAACCACTTTCTCACCGGCTTTAAGTCCGCTCTTAATCTCGACACCGTTTCCGTCCTGGGTACCAACTTGCACATCACGCTCTTCGAAGTTCGTAGGATTGTCCGCCACATATACGAAAGTTTTGTCGCCTTTCGTCAATATTGAAGATTTCGGAACAAGAAGAGAAGAAACCTGATCAACGTTGATTGTGAGTCGGGCAAACATACCTGGTTTGAGATGAAAACCAGGGTTGGGAACATTAGCTCTGATCGGTAAGGTTCTAGTTGTTGGATCGACTTGCGATCCGACATAAATAATACGAGCTGGAAAAGCGTGCCCCGGCAAACTATCAATTGTCACCGCCGCGGTTTGATCTACTTTAATTGAAGAAATATCCTTTTCGAAGACATTTGCTACTAACCACACTTCGGAAAGATCTGCCAGCACAAAGAGGTTTTTACTTGGATCCGCCATCTCGCCTGGATTTATATCTCGTTCGATAATTATGCCTGTCTTGGGTGACCTCACTGTTACGTAAGGATCGATCTTGCGCTCTTTCAATACACGTGCAGCAGTATCAGGTTCGGTGCCAAGCAAAGTTAAGCGTTCTTGAGCAACGGTAACAGTTGCGTCAAGCTTAGCTTTTAAAGCGACCAAATTCGCCTCATCCTTCTCGACTGCGTTTTCGGCAGACTGTAAATCTGCTTGGGCTGAGACTTGTTCTTTATACAATTTTGATTCACGTTCCAAAACAATTCGATCCAGTTTCAAGGCTACTTCTTGTTGCTTAATATCGGCCTTGGCTTGTAACGCGTTTTGGAGCATGTCCGACTGCACCTGGCCGACCGAATCTGACTTAATGATGGCAACAATGTCTCCCTCGTGAATGGTTTGACCGAGTGCGGCTTTCACTTCTATGGCGCGACCCGCAGAAGGAGTTGCAATTTGCCTGACATTGTTCTGGGCTGGTTGCACAATGCCCGGAGCATCAGTGGTTTTGGAAATCAGTCCACTTTTGACCGATTCGAGCTGTATGCCAATTTCCTTTTCTTGGTTATTCTCGAGGCTTACCCGCACAATCTGTCCATCACCCGGCTTAGAAGGCTTATAGGAAGCGACTTGTTCCGTATTGTCTGGTGGCGTCGATGAAGCGACTGCGTGTCCCTCCGGGGAAAGCGAGCAGCCAGTCAAACCAAGCCCGGCAATTAAGCAAGCTAGTAATCCGATCACTATTTGAGCGCCTTCCTTTTCTGGTTTCGGCTTTTCAAACGTATCGCGATCTGAATCATGATGAATAAGCGTGTAAATGGAAGGCAGAATGACAAGTGTGAGAATCGTAGCTGTCATTAGTCCACCGATAATGACAATCGCAAATGGTTTTTGGCTCTGGGCGCCAATTCCGTTTGAAGTCGCTGCTGGCAAAAGACCCAGTACAGCTACCGTTGCTGTCATCAAAACCGGTCTCATTCGGATAAGGGCACCTTTGTAAGCTGCTTCGGCCACTGTTATCCCTTCAGTGGTGCGTAAATGATTGATGTAACTAATTAAAATCACCCCATTTTGAACAGCAACACCTGAAAGAGCTATAAAACCGACACCTGCTGAAATACTGAAGTAAGTATTTGTCAGGAGGAGTGCTGAGACACCACCAAGAGCGGCGAGCGGAACGCTGCACATGATTAGTGCGGCATTCCTGCGAGAGCCGAACGCACCTAAAAGAATAAAGTAAATCAAGATGAGCGTGCAAGGGACGATAATCATCAAGCGCTGGTTCGCTTCCTGTTGAAATTCATACTGACCTGCCCAAACAATCCGGTAGCCTTCCGGAATTTTTACTTGAGCAGCCAGTTTCTTTTGCACTTCGCGAACCGCAGATCCCAAATCGCGGCCTCTTACATTCATACGCACATACATAACGCGAGAATTTCTTTCACGCGTTATAAAGCTCGCTCCGAAAGCCGGTTTGATCGAAGCCATTTGTGACAGCGGCACTGGCCCCATTGGACCAGGAGGATCGATCAAAATATTGTCGAGAGCCCGTTCCGTATTTCTGT
>CAJCIF010000238.1 GCA_903970355.1 Actinomycetota bacterium | reverse complement strand
CAAATCCTGCCGATACACAGTTTTTTCTGCCTTTTTCGACACTCTGTACCTGTAACCAGGCCAATCTCCTACCGGCACCAAGAGTTAGCCAGGCCATCCAGTACTCCCAAGATGTTTTCGTTCGACAAGATTTCGAACTGGTTGAAGCTCTTGGTAGCGGCACACTGGCAGATGCATATCGGGTAAAGAGCAAGTCGCTAAACAAAGAATTCGTGATCAAAATTCTTGACGCCAGGCTTGCGGAAAATCCCCGAACGGCAAAACGTTATCGGCTCGCCGCTGCAGCTGCTCTCAATCTCAGTCATGCAAACTTGGCTCACGTTGTTGAATCAGGTATCAATGACGACGGTGCATCATATGTGGTGACTGAATATATTGACGGGGAAGATCTCGGTTCCGTTCTAAAAAACGAAGGCTTTCTTGATCCATCTGAAGTAACTGAGCTGGGTGTACAAATTTTAGAAGCACTCGAACATGCTCACGAACAAAATGTCATGCATAGGGGAGTCAAGCCGAGCAACATCTACCTTGTTGAAAGAAAGAACGGAAACTTCAAGGTGAAGCTTTCGGATATTGGAATTGCAAGAGCATGGCCGAATGTGGGAAGGGAAACACGTTTTGATCTGCTTGATGGCAGCGAATATGGCGACCCTCGCTATATGAGTCCGGAACAATTATCCGCGCATACTTTTGCTCCCACAGCCGACATCTATTCTTTGGGCTGTGTTCTCTATGAGGCTGTATCCGGAAAGACACCTTTTACTTCGGGCTCACGCACAAAAATTGCTATCAAACAACTCACAGAAGAGGTGCGTCCTCTAAACGATCGTTTCAAAGATCTCGATATTCCTGCCGATCTCGAAGCAGTGATAATGAAGTCTCTTTCCAAAGAACCGAAAGATCGTTATCAAACGGCACGAGAAATGTTGGATGACTTGCACAAAGTCGGCAAGCCTAATGGACCGAATGCGGCTAAAAAACAGAAGCTGGGCAATCCGTTAACCAAGGGATTTCTACCCAAATTATTGCGCATCACAAAAGGACAATCCTTTCTATTCATGGCTATCGTTGGGACAGTCATTGCGGCTGAACAGCTTGTAGGATATGCAGGGTCTTTCAAATTACCAGAAACAGAGAGCGCTAAGTTGCTGGCGATACTTCAAACAAAAGCTTTCGAAACACCCAATCCTGGACTTCACTACCCGATTAGTGCTTACTCTTATGAGTTCAATTCAGACCTGCACAAAGCAGCCTTATCTGGTTTCGATCTGCGTTATATCCATCTGCTCAAATGCAATTTGAAGGATGCACAGCTTCGTGGTGCAAACTTAAGTCATGCCTATATAAGCGACGTTGATTTAAGTGGTGCAGATTTGCGTGATGCCGATTTAAGCCATGCTGTATTGGATAATGTCAATCTGAAGAATACCCAGCTCCTGGGAGCAACTCTTCCAGATGACCTATCGAAAAACATCACGTTTCGTTAGTAAAATCCCGTGTGACGGAGGATTTCGTCAACGACATGCAAGACCCTTGACGGGATCTTCCAAATTAAAATCTCCCATGATAGCGCAAGAGCGAACTCGGCTGGGTTAAACCGTCCCTAGCGCCTGAATGAAACAACCGTAGCGATCGAACGTCCTTGATTTAGATTCCGACAAAGGAGACTCATCTTGGATCTATTTCATTCTGCTTTGCCAGTTGCAAAAGATGTTTTGAATCTGCCTGTCTTTCCGACCGGCAAACATCATTTGACACTATGGATGGTGATGTATTTATTGATCCTTCTTACCGTGCTTTTATCGGTAACAAATCTGGTCAAGCGCTGGTTGATAGACAAAATATTGGTGCGGTTCATTGGCGACCGTGGCATCAGATATGCTCTGGGCGCCATTTTCAGCTATGTCGTTCTCACAGTTGGATTATTGATAATTCTCGATACCGCAGGCATAGACATAACAATTGTTACTGTTATCGCCGGCGCACTTGGTATTGGTTTGAGTTTGAGCTTGCAGAATATTTGCGCGAATTGCTTCGGTGGTCTGCTTATTCTCATTGAAAGACCAATCAAAGTTGGCGACCGCATTCAGGTTGGTGACACCATAGGGGAAGTGGCAGACATTTCACTGCGAGCTACTGCTGTCATGACAAAACAGAATACGGCAGTGATAGTGCCCAACACAGATTTCGTCTCTTCAAAAGTTATAAATCTCAGTTATGGTGGCAGTTCGATCCGCACATCCATTCCAATGACCTTGCCATCCAGTGACGATCCGGAGGGAATTATCACCATGGTTGAGCAAGCGGCGAAACAACTTTCAAAAGCTGATAAAACCAAGCCGGTGCAAGTGCTTCTTCAGTCCTTTACGAATGACACCATCACTCTTCTTGTTTATGTCTGGACTGATGATCGGTCGTATGAGCCGGAAGTATTTCAAAGCGAATTGAATATAGCGGTTAGCAAGGAACTGCGCAAACGAGCGAAAGCAGCGAGTGTGGTCGCACCTGCGCCGATGAAACAGGCAGCCAAAGCCGGATAACCGAAAGCTGTTTTTAAGTGCTAGTCGCCGGCAGAATGAATCTCTTTGCCAATCACATCATCGTGGCGCGAGTCATCTTCTACATATAGAGGTACTACTTCTTCAAAATCGCCGTTGTGGCAACGGCCGCATTTCATATCGCCGGAGTGATAAAAGAAGCGATTCTCACAGAGCAAACAGAGATACTCCAGGGTATCTGATAGGCGGGGGTTATCTAGTGTTCTCAACTTCATAGGGATCACCTCCGTCAAACTTCACCATGTCTCCGGGGTACCTGGTCCGATGATAAGCTCAAACAGTTAAAGAGAGAAAGCTATTTCAAAGAGTGCGGCCACATTACTTCATGCAAGCTCTAGTTGTCCCGTACATCCTCTAATTGTTGGCGTAAGGCGACAAGCAAGTGAGCCAAGCCTACTTGCTACTTCGAATTTTAGCTCTTGGCGAGCTCGGCGTTTTAAAATAAATCCAGCGCGCAGATGTGATGGTAGAGGCTGTCCTTAGAGGCAGAGTCGCAAGTGGGATAGCGGGTCTCCATAATGGACCATGCCGAAATTAATCGATTGGAAGCTTCGCGGGCCTCGGGAATGGCCATTATCTGCTTCATCTCTTCGCCATTATAAGACGCTGTGGCAGCCTTCTCAAAAAAGGTCTCCTGTAGTTTGAGAGCAGCAACCAGATCTTCTTGAAATTGCTCGAGACCGCGTGGGGTATCGAGTCCATCAAGCCTGGTGAATTGTGACTGTATAACCGTCTTATATCGATCGAGTCCGCCAAATGCATTGCGATCGTTGATCGCTTTCATCATCAGTTCCTTTTCTTGAGTGCACTTCAGGATGACGCTGAAAGCATGATCGATATATTCCAGATCTGTTGCTGGAATACCTCTCATTGAATGCGGCAGAGGTCTAACTTCGCATCGATAGGTTGTGCCGGGATAGGGATCGATAGAGGAGGGATACCAGGTGGACGCAAAGGCTTCCGCAGTGAGCCCACTTAAAGTGAGCATCATCAACAGTAGCTTTAATTCCGGCCTCTTCATGGGCAAAGGTACCCTTTTACTCTAAAGATATTATTGTTGCCTAACTCCGTCGAAATGTCTCGTGCTACCGGGTCTCTCGTCCTACCAAATATTCTCGCGCTTTCTGAAAGCGCCGGCCACAATGGCAATGGCAACTCCAGCCACAAAACCACCGACATGCGCCCAAAACGCCACACCCCCTGCCTCTCCCTCTTTGCCGATCGAGCCCAGAGAACCAATACCGGGTATCAGTTGCATGCCGAACCATAGCAAGAGGAATAGGACAGCTGGGACATTGACGATCCGGCTCACGACGCCCAGGGGCAGTAACGCCTCAACCGTAGCGGACGGGTAGAACACCAGATAAGCGCCAAGTACTCCCGATATGGCACCGCTTGCTCCGATCATGGCTATTTCTGAGTGGGGGTCGATCAAAGTTTGGGTCATGGCAGCGCCTACACCAGTAATCAGGTAGACGAGAAGATAAAAGAGATGCCCAAAACGATCCTCGACGTTGTCACCAAAGATAAAAAGGAACCACATGTTGCCAATCAGGTGCGCCCAACCGGCATGAAGGAACATGGAACTAAATATGGTGCCGTACTCAGTGATATTGGGCTGACTGGTAAGAGCGGCAGGCACTACGCCAAATTTGCTTGTAAATGATGCAAGACCATTAGTGCCAAGAGAAAGTTCGAAGAGAAAAACAAGACAGTTGAGTCCCATTATGATCCAGGTAACGAATGGAACAGTTTGGGATTCGACGCTATCTCGTATTGGAAACACAGCCGCCTCAGGAACAAGAAGCAGCCCTTATTCTTGCATACAGTCGAGCCGCTCTGAATCAGCTCCTTGACAGCATGTTCACGCGCACAAAAGCGACCAAGCTCCAAAAAGCATCTTTCATGAATTGAACGAATGGAGAGCTTTGCCGAGAAAGAGATTGTTCCCACGGTGCCAGTCTGCGCTGCATCAGTTCTTGCGAACGTTTAATGGCCCTTAGCTCAAAATGCAATTCACGCATGAGAAATTTTATTTCGTCCTTATCGACATTCCTGTTGCTTGGGGCTTCGCGCAAGGTAACGACGCAAGCGCAAATTTTGGAGCGCGTCTCAATTTCCTTTTGCAAAAGCTCTTTCAAAACACTGGCAGCATCATCAAGTCGATAAAGTGTTTCCATCGTATATATCTCCGCCACATTCGCCGTATCTGAATTTTTCGCCAAAGGTAAGGCGGGGGGTTGCCCATACCCTTGACTAGGAGCTTAATGTTCAACAATGGCAATTTGGTGACTTTTGATCTCCTTTAACACCTTTTTATTTTTGTGTTTGCTTGACAGCCCTCGATGATCTTATGAGCAGCTGCGAAGACATCGGTACGCGCTGGCTATAATGACCAGTTCAAGGAGGCACAAGATGTGCGTTTTCAGAAACGCTCCAATCTTGGTGGTGGCATCGCTGTACTTTGCGATCGCACCAGTTTGGGGAGAAGCTGCCGAATACAAGCATAGTGCCTTGTATCAAAAAGACTTTCCTGGCGAAAAGGCAAGGAAGCATCCGGAACTGTCTCCTGATGCCGAAGAAGTAGCAGAAATCACGGGCGTTTTGCCAATCTACGAAGCAATCAAAACTGAGCAAGTAGCAGCTAAAGGCATTGTGGAAAGCGATCTCTCTGCCAAAGCAATGGCGCATCGCCAGAAGATCATTTATTTGCGTACAAAGATCAATCAGTATATGGAAAGCGCGACGCTCGATATCAATTTCGTTTCAGGTCAATTGGATTCTGGTTCTGCTTCACTTGCGCATGATAAGGCCACCATCAATGACGAACGAGCTCGAATTTTAAGGCGCAATTCATTCATTAACTTGTTTAGCGGTGGTATCACAAAAATTGGTGGCTATTCTTCCGCCCTTACTCCAGCCAGTTTGATTCCAACAAATGTTCTGGAGGTGTTTGACGGTGGAGTGCAAACCGGTCTTTCTGCTTTAACGCTCAGGCAGCAGCACAACGAGAGTAATCTTTTGCAATCCGCCCCTCCCATTTTGACATCGTTCATTTCCGGGAACAAAATGGTGCACGATTTTTATCCTGATAGCGTTTGGACTTATTTGAACGCCACGGTAGGAAATGGCCCGATGTCGAGGAGACTTCTTCTTATCAAGCACTGGACATCTGTTCATAAAGCAGCTAGCAAGATTGGCGGTGCACAAGCTACAAGCAGCTTCAGCACTACCGTTCGGATGAATCTAACCGATGTAGATCAGACAATTGCGATGCTTTCCGATCTTAAATCTTTGATAGGTGGAATGGACCAAGGCCTGCTAGAACTTAGTCAGGTGATAAAACGATCTTATGAAGATGATCCAGGTATCTAAAAGTTGGCCTCTGGTGGCCGTAGTTCTTGTCCTGTTGCTACTGTCAAAACCGGTTTCGGCGATAAGTTACCGTTACTTTCTGCCCCCGAAAAACGACAATAGTCATGGTGTGCCAAGCCTTTACTATCCTGCCCATATTGGTGGTGGTTACAAAGAATCATCGCAGTATGTAGAAATGACAGACGGCACGAAAATTGCCGTTGAAATATTTTTGCCGGGCAATTTGAAACCAGGGGAAAAGGTGCCCGTCATCTTCGAGCAAACTCGCTATTGGCGCGTGATCGATCTGCGCCATCCCTTCAATCTTCTCTATACAAGGCCACTTGCATTGTGGCGCAGATCTTTTGCCATGCACGGCTACGGTTACGTAACTATGGATGCACGTGCTGGTGGTGCCTCTTTCGGCACGCGCCCCTGGGAGTTCTGCCCCATTGATAGTGAAGATCACAAGACAGTTACAGATTGGATCTTGAAGCAACCCTGGTCAAACGGAAAAATTGGATTGCTGGGTCACTCCTATGCCGGCAACTTTGCTGAGTTCGGGCTCCTTCACCCGGACCCTGCAGTAAAGGCAGTAGCGATCATATCCAGTCCATTTGATCTTTATATAGACATTATGCATCCCGGTGGCATGACGCTCCAGCCCTTCATGCATAACTTCGAGTCTTTCACGAAAGAATTCGATCAAGATAGAGTGCCGAAAAACCTCAAGGCTTTCAATGTTTTTATTAAAGGTGTTCACCCGGTAGATAATGACGATCATCTCAAGCTTTTGCATGCAGCAATTGAAGAACACAAAATGAATTCAGACATGCGCGTTTTGGACAAAATTCAATTTAAAGACGATTTTGTTTTTGATCCCAAATCAAAAAATGAACCAACCCATCAATTAAAAGCTTTCAGACATTCTGTTGATGTGCTTCAACAAACCTTTGGACCAGAATTCATGAAGCGTGGTCTTGATTTGGGGAGCGCCAGCGGTTACTGGGAAAAGATCGCGCAAGTAAAAGTACCGATATACGTTGGCGCGGGATGGTTCGAAGCTGCTAATGCCAACGCTGCCATCAAGCGATTTATGAACTATCGAAACCCGGGCAACAAATTGATATTGGGACCGTGGGATCACAACTTCTTCAATATCAGCCCCTACACCAGAGGT